>NZ_JAWJTF010000157.1:0-14672 GCF_048836525.1 Nostoc sp. CALU 546 | reverse complement strand
ATTTACGTTTTTTGTATGTTCTCGTCTTGTTATTATTTGTTTTTTGGTATTTCTGTTGTGTTAGTCAATATTTGGGTTTATCTTCTTTGGTTTAAGATTAGTCGAAAACGAAAGGGTAGGCGATTAATTTATCGTAACCTTTTCTGTCTTAAACAAATGTTAGCTTTTCTACGTCAAGTTGTTGAGCGCAAATATGGAAGTGTTAAAGGTATTTATATTCCATCGGGTTAGCAATCGTTAAAAGTTGCTTAACTATAAGTAAAAGTAATTTATCCCAGCCTACGGGTTAAGATAGTTTCGCAGAAAATGTATCTCAAGTTACAAAATATTGGCGATCGCTCTCTTGGAAAAAACTTTGCGATTTACTGAATCTCATCTTTGAATACAGCCTTGTTACCGCTGGTGATATCAGTCACTTGCTTGTCAACGCTTTCTGAAACAATGCTAGCATCGTAATCTTGATCGGAGATAGCATGGTTTTTAGCAACGACCTTACCTGCATATCCCATCGCATCCATGAATTTTGATTTAGTGGTTAGTAAGGTATAGTCAAAGTCCACCTGGTAAGGGGATTTTTCATGGAGCATAAAGGGGATAACACTGACCGTAGTGTAGCCAACCAAGGGATCAGTATTAGAGAGCATCGCTTTGGTGGCGATTGTTACTCTCGCTCCTTGATGATTTCCATAGACTGAACTTGGTAGTCAACCTGGAACTGCGATCGCTACGGCGCTAGAAGCTTCCTGCTTCATCTCCAAAATCCGGTCATCATCGGTTGCTGAAGTTGGGCCCTCAATCAGCAAGTAATACCGATACTTACCAAGACTACCAGTACCGGAACCTAATTTGAGACGAATATCTTTTAGGGTGTAGTAACTATTGCTGTAACGCTTACTGCTAGGAACTGAAGTAATGTAGCTGCTCATCGCCCCAGTAATATCTGAGTAGGTACTGCTGGATACAGGCTGGAGTTCAGAGGTTGTCTGAAAAACTCGATTGCTACTACTATTTAGCAGCGTGTACTTATTTAGCAAACTAGAGCGGCTCTTGGCTGCTGCCTGTTGAATTAAATCCTTGACCACACCGTTGGTATTGCTCTGTGACAAACGGTATGAAAGCTCTTCGTTAGTCCCCTTAAAGTCGCTCATCTTGTTGAGGTAAGCATCCAGGAAATTTCGGACAATATCTTGAGCATCACTAGAGCTTAGGCCGTTCTCTTTGGCTGCTAGGAGAATCGAGACTGCCATACGTCGCAAATCCCAAATGTAGGGGCCAAGATAACCTTCATCAAAGTCAGTGGTGTCAAAGACGTTATTATCGTTGCTATCCCTCATTCCCCCAAGATTTTGCAGATGCATATCTCCTTCTAACCAAATGGCATCAGTAGAGGAATTGACAAATCCTGAACCCGGTAATGTCTGCATATCGCGGTAGAAGATGTGAGCCGTTCCTCGATAAAAGGCGAAGGGGCTAGCTGTCATCTTTTGCATCTTCGTTGCCAGTTCTTGCGGTAATTGAGAAGCAAAGGGATGGTTGTATTGGTAAATTTCATTTTCCACCCAAGTTGAACGGGGAGTTGCAGCAACAGATGTAGATGCAAACCCCAAAGTTAAAATGAGTATGGCCGCGATTGCAGATATGTTTTTGAGCATGAAAGTCTCTTAGATGGTAAAGAAATTAACTCTTGCTGGACTCTTGTGTAGACACAACCATCCAACAACAATTCTTTTACCACCTTGAGTCATAACTTATAAAGTGATTTAAAGCACAATGTAACAACTATTCATAGCTAGTAAAAAGATTGCTGTCAAGAATTTTACGCTGCCCCCAATCAAGCGAACGCGCAGAGCGCGTCTCGTAGAGAGGAAAATAGAGCGTAGGCGAAGCCCGCCGTAGGCATCGCCCTACCCATTTAGCGCTACGGCTACACTACTGAAAAGCTTGATATAATTTAATGGTTAAAGTCCTAATAATAGGGTACTTTATCTGCTTTCAAACACCCCGATTACTTAGATATTTGGGGGGTATCCACTTTTTGAAGAAACATAATTATTTGGTGCCAAAAACCCTACGGGAGCAATGCGGTTTTGTCAGATCCGGTAAAAAACAAGCGATCGCAAAAATTGAATCTAAGTAAGAAGTAACTTTATTTACTAATAACATGCTGATAGCCACGAGAATTCATCTTGATGAGATATCTCAAAAAGCTCCATCCCCGATTAATAAGACTTGTTTTGCTTGACTAATTCCCAAGTCAACTAAATACGCTTCTAAAATCTCCAAAAGCGCTTTATATTCTTCATAAGTGCCATCATTCGTAATAGGAATTTCAGAACTATTTATTTTTTTACCTTGCTCATCAACAACATAAATTGTAAATAACTTTGGCTCAACCCATTTGCCGATAAACCCGTGTCGCTTGGTTTTGGAACTTTTTCTCCCCTTTTTATTAATTCGGATTCTACTCCGACCACCATAAGAAGGCGATGACAAATCTTTGTCCTTTAAGAATATTACCTTCAGCTAAATTCCCTAATTGGCGATTTAAGATTTTAGATTGATGTAAGTTGATACCAATTTGACCAAATTTATATGTGTTTTACGTTCAATTCGTTTTAAACTAAGGTTAATTCCCCAACCCGTCAAAGTTGTACAGGCGGCTTCAAATGAGCTAGTGATTGCGCCGTATTGGGCAACTGTTGACCATACTAATGGGGTTAAGCCGGATGACACAGTAGCGATTTCAGAGCCTAGAGTTCGTGACTATGTTCCATTCCTTGACAATCCTCCAGTACAATCGGTGGGCAATTCCGGCTGGCAGGTTTCTGATGTCTGGCGGGATCTGCGCGTGGATAGCTTCTCGAATTAACCCGGAACTAAGGCAACCGCCTGAGCAACTTTTGTAAACTATCTTTGCACCAAGTCAAAGTTATAGTTGCATTGTGCCTATAATAAGTTACGGCTAACTATAACTGAAAGTTAGCACTTCAAACCTGTATATTGCTTGACTTACGCATTATAAGCGATACCAGGGATAACCAAAATTCATCGGCAGCGCAATAGTTTCTATTCTCGTTGCCAATATGCTCAGTCAGCGATCGCATATTGGTGAAAGTGTTGTGTCTGGGGGGAAGTGGTATTAATCGTAGTTTTTGGCGGATAAAAGATAAGGGTATGTTATTTTGTGTTGTAGCCTTGTACTACAACGTAATCTAAAGCATAATGTGAGCAAGGTCTAGATTTAAAAGATTTATGTGCTGGAGTCGATAGTCAGTACCAAGTTGAAATCTATGTTTAAATGTTTTACTGGCGAATTGCCAGTAGCATAAGATGAGCAAGTTGCTCACTTTATGCTTACAGTGACAGCAGTATTAAGGTTAGTGTGGCTTTGGTGTAAAACTATGGCTCGTGATTTATTCCACAATATAGTGAGGTCTGCATTAGAAAAAGACGGTTGGGTAATTACAGATGATCCGCTCAATATTAGGTGTGGCGGGGTTGATGTTCAAATTGATTTAGGTGCAGAGCGACTTCTAGCTGCCGAAAAAGCAGGAGAAAAAATAGCAGTTGAAATCAAAAATTTTGTGAGTGCCTCAAAAATTTCTGAATTTCACATGGCACTAGGACAATTTATTAATTATCGAACAGCGTTGCGTGTTGAAGAGCCAAATAGAAACTTATATTTAGCTGTACCATTGGTAACTTATAACGACTTCTTTAACTTGTCTTTTATCCAAACTGTAGTCAATGAAAATAAATTGAAGTTAATTATTTACAATGTGGAAACGGAGGCAATAGAACAATGGACAAATTAAATGAATATCGGACAAAAGTTAGGCAACTCTTAACTAAACATCTCCAGTACAAGCCTAGTTACGGAGATGTAGAAGTAGAACAAATTTTTGATGAAGAACATGACCATTATCAAATTATTAGCGTTGGATGGAATAATCAGCATCGGATTTACGGGCCAATAATGCACTTAGATATCAAGAATAATAAAATTTGGATTCAACAAAATACAACGGAAGCGGATATTGCTTTAGAATTAATAGAAATGGGTATAGATAAACAAGATATTGTCATCGGTTTTCATACTCCTAAAATGCGTCAACTGTCAGGATTTGCTGTGGAGTAAAAGCGAAAATAATCTCATGCAAATATTTTTTTTAATAATAAAAATTATCTGATTTAGAATGAATTACAGTGCAGATTTTTTACCACCTATTAAATTAATTTCGATTGAGGATGCCGCACTCACTAGAGAGACAGGAAGTAGTAAAAGACTCACAAAAACAACTCCACCAACCGATATCCGATGGGTAAAGGTGCTAGAGTTTTTACGCAGCAACAACCTTGCACTCAATAGCCGCAAGCTTTATGAGCGCGAACTCAAACGATTTTTGGCTTGGAGTGAGCTACATTATCATGAACTGCGTCCACGTCACCTTGCGCTATATAAAGAATATCTCCGTGATGAAATACGGACTGATGCAGGTAAACCGCTTTCAAAAAGCAGCATCAATGCGGGAATTGCGGCACTCAAAAGCTTTTTCAAATGGATGTGTTACACGTATCCTGAAATTATTGCTACTAATCCTACACTGGGGATAAAACTGGAAAAAGTGCCGTTGCCACCAGCCCAGAGTTTAACCCCTGAAGAAATGGAGCGGGTGTGGTCAGCATTAGAATTATTGGGAGAAACAAAGCAACGGGATACAGCACTCGTTCACATTCTCAGTCATGGACTCCGGGCTGGGGAAGTTGTGCAACTAAATGTTGGCTCATTTGATGGCAAGCTGCTGTTTTTACCAGACACCAAAACCAATGAACCACGCTTAGTTCCACTGCGAAAAGAGAGCCGGGAAGTTTTAGCAGAGTATTTGCAATTGCGCCAACAGCAAGGAGAGGTGTTGACCAGCGACTCCCCACTGATGATTTCACACCATGCTTCATACAAAGGTGAACGCTTGAGTTATCACGGGATTTACTTCGCTGTAGAAAAAATTGGTGAAATAGCTCACATTGAGGATTTACATCCTCACTCCTTTCGCCACACCTATGCCACTGACTTATTGCTATTGGGAGTTGACCCCAGCCATGCACGAAAACTAACAGGACATCAAAGCGAGAAAGCGTTTCGGCGCTATACGCTTCGCAGCGAGCAAGAAGCAGCGATCGCTGCTTACTATCGTGCAATCGGTGAAGAAGCGGAGTAAGGTATGCCGAAACCGTTAGACCCCAAGTGTCAGCTATGTTCCAAATTACCAACAACCCAAGCCAAAGTTTTACATGGAACAGCAGGGGATGGATGTTGGAATCCCAAAGTCTGCCACAATCGCCGTTCATTTTACCGCCACCGCTCCTTTCATAATTCAGCAGAAATTGATGCAATCGCAGTCGAACCACCAGCAACATATTTTGCTGTGTTGTATCTATATAAAGAACCTGGGGATAAACCATTGCACGCCTTGGGCGCAGAACTCTGGCTGGGACAACAGCCAATCTGCCGCTTAGAACCAATTCACTGCTTTGGATTAACGGCTGGCAAGATCCGCGCCTATACAGATCAGGTGTTGCAGGCTTTTGCATCTCAATACAGTGTTTCACTATATCAATATAAGGATATGTTTGAGATTACCTCAAGCTACTGCCCAGTGCGCCCTTGCCCCTTGCATCCACAATCTTAGAGATGACCACATATCGTCAATTAACAATTTGGGATGTATTAGATGAGTTGTCAGAATCTCCACCAACTTCTTCCCTTGATGCTATGTGGGATTGTTTGGATGCCGAGCTAGAGAATTTACCTTTGGAGACACAGTTATTAACCGCAGCACTTGCTTTCAATCAAATTGCGGATATTCTCAAGTATCGTGCCGAAGTGCTGTTGCAAGATACCCGTGATCGCAATAGTCTTTTGGGGCCTGTTGTTAGCACCGATCTCTTTGCTGGTCTAGTGCGGACAACAATGCACCTAGATTTAGATGATTTAATTGAACCGCAAACACCACAAACCTTTAGACCACATGGCCCACACCAATTTTCATATCCTAACCAGGAGGGCGATTCTGTAGTAGCACCTGTTGAAAAAGCGAATGTTTTGGCAATGCTCGATGAGGTAACAACTTTAGAAGATGTTCGCAATTTGGCATCAGATGAAGATGTCCAAAAATGGCAGAGTGCGATCGCTAACTACCTGATAAATGTCAAAGATGAGATTTCTTTAGTTAAACTGCAACGTGTGTTGCAAATGCCGATGGTGGAGGTGTGGTTGGGATTATTGCTGGGTGGGTTTACATTAGAACAGCGTGGTGATTTTTATCACAATCAAAATGTCTGGGTGAAAAGCTCTCTAACTTCGGCCATCTTCAATGGCATTGTACAGCATTCAACTGAGTTCAGTTAAGGCTCTACAACTGGCTAGAAATCAACACAATTAAATAGAACTTTGAAAGATGAAAGATGTGCAGTATCTTCGAGACTATTAAAATTTAATAATAAGGGACTTCCAGTTAAAAAAATATCCCGTCGTAGGGTCGCAAGGCCTTACGCCCCTACAAATCTATAAATAATTTGGGATAATTTATTTTGTGCAAGTCCCTAATAGGATTGGTAAACTTAGAATTTTAGGGAAAAACGAAAGTTGCCGATTTCCCTAAATAAAAACTTTTTCATGAGGGAAAGGAAAGATTGATGCAAGCTCCAGTAGATTTTGCCGAGATCACAGCAGAAACTCCGACGCTCTTGGGCGTAACTGCCGAATACCAAGCTATCCAGGCACAGTTTAACCAGGCTCAAACCTCACAGCAACGAAAGGCTGCCTTTCAAGAGTGGGATGCCTTACGATGCAGACTCAGTACATGGAAGGAACTCACGCAACTCCACTTTCACCAAGACACGCAAAATCCAGAATACAAAATCGCCTTGGACTATTGCAGCGAACTTTCACCATCTCTGACTGCCTTTGAAGTAGACTTCAAACGGCAGCTGATTCATAGCCCCAATCGCGTCGAGTTAGAACAAAGCTTGGGACGGCAAGCCTTTTTGCTGTGGGAAGCAGATATCACAACTTTTGAAGAAGCGATCGCAGCAGATTTAGTTGAAGAATCCAAACTCATCAATGAGTACACCAAACTGATCGCCTCGGCAAAGCTAGAGTTCGGGGGTGAGCAATTAAATTTATCAGGTTTGCAACCATATCTGCAAAGTAAAGAGCGAGACATTCGCCAGCAGGCAGAACAGTGTCGCTGGCAGTTTTTTGAGCAGAATCAAGACCACTTCGATCAATTGTTTGATCGATTGGTGAAACTGCGCGATCGCATGGCAAAAAAATTGGGCGATGAAAACTACATTGCGCTAGGATATCGCCGAATGCGACGGGTGGATTACAATCAAACCGATGTTGAACGCTATCGAGATCAAGTAGTTCAAGAGGTCGTTCCCCTAGCGATGGAGCTAATTGGGCAACAGGCAAAACGGCTCAATCTAGACACCCTATATTTCTGGGATGAGTCCGTCTTTGATGCAGAAGGTAGTCCGGCTCCCATTGGCAATCATGACTGGATGCTGGAACGGGCACAAGAAATGTTTGATGTCTTGAATCCATCGCTGGCTAGCTTTTTTCAGATGATGGTTGGGCAGCATTTACTAGATTTGCAAAACCGTCCCGGAAAAGCAGGAGGCGGATTTTGCACAAGCTTCCCAACCTATGATGTTCCATACGTGTTCGCAAATTTCAATGGCACAAAAAACGATGTGCAGGTGTTTGTTCACGAAATCGGTCATGCCTTCCAAATGTGGCGAAGTCGCCATTTGCCAGTTTTTGATTACCTGTGGCCTACCCTAGAATCGTGTGAAATTCACTCCATGAGCTTAGAGTTTCTCACCTATTCGCAGATGGAAAAGTTTTTCGGAGATCAAGCCGATCGATTTCGGAGGCAGCATCTAGCCTGGTCGATTCTATTTCAGCCTTATGGTGTGGCAGTGGATCATTTTCAGCATTTGGTATATGCGAACCCAGAGGCAACCCCGCAAGAACGACATCAAATGTGGCAACAAATGGAAGCTCGTTATCTGCCTTGGCGTAAATATGGAGATTTAAACTACCTCAACAAAGGCGGACTCTGGCAAGAAAAACAACACATTTACTGTTCGCCCTTTTATTATATTGATTACACCTTAGCGGGGTGTTGCGCCTTGCAGTTTTGGGTCAAAGCAGAAGAAAATTATTCGCAAGCGTTGGCAGAGTATATTGCATTATGCGATCGCGGTGGTTCTGCATCCTTTCGAGAATTAGTGCGCTCGGCAAATCTCATTTCTCCCTTTGAAGCTGGTGCGCTTACTCAGGTTGTTGATAAAGTGCGTCAGAGTTTGAATACTGGCTGATGAGAAGGCGTAGATGCTAAATTCACTGAACATTAGTATGTAATTAGCAACTGCATTTAATAATAGTCTAGCTGCCATAATTACTGTTAAATATTGGGGGTGATTTATGGCAAAAGTAACTTCTTTGAAGATCCAAAAGCTGATGGCAGCAGGAAAACCCAAACAAAGACTGCAAATAAGTTTGAGCTAACAACACGTTGCTTTATTCTTACCCAATCAGCAGCAAAATATATTCAAAGTGCCAAATGAGAAAGATCAGACTTAATATATTAAAATTTTCTACCCCAGACTTTAGGCAATTTTGACCCCAAACATTACTGTACATTTAGGGTTTACTAGCAAAAATTTACACTTATTTATTTGAAGCCAGGTCGATGTTAAGTTTATTGACTTGCTTGTTCATTACTCAAGCATTTTGATAAAAAATAATATAAAGCGGGATTTTTGAGATTTTTATGTTTTTATTTCCTAATAATTACCACTAGCGATCGCTACATGAATAATGTTGTACCGAAAGCCTATAAACAAGTTACAAAAATTCATCCAAAAACAAAGTTATTTCCATATAGGGGTTTTCCTGGCAACTCTGTTGAGCATTATATTGTTCAGTTGGGTAGCACTCTCGCAGCAACCAGTTACCCTGAATCTGTTAATGACTGCCCCTGATGCCGAACCTTGGAGGCAGGGTTTAATTAGAGACTTCGAGGCTGAGAACCCAGGTATTCGCATTAACCTGGTTGAAGGGCCGAATGCCACAAATTTGCTCGAAGACCTATATACCTCATCTTTTATCTTGGGTGAATCCCCTTACGACCTAATTAATATGGATGTGATCTGGACATCCAAGTTTGCTGCTGCTGGATGGTTGCTACCTTTAGGCGATCGCATTTCTAAAGAGGACTTAGGAGCATTTTCATCCCAAGATGTAGAAGGGGGACGTTACCAAGATAAGCTGTACCGCATTCCAGTGCGTTCCGACGTGGGAATGCTCTACTACCGAGAAGATTTAATCAAACAAGCAGGATTGAAACCGCCAGAAACCTTTGATGATTTGATCCGAATTTCCCAAGTCTTGCAAAAGAAAAAGCAGGTGAATTGGGGCTATGTTTGGCAGGGTCGTCAATATGAAGGGCTTGTGGCGATGTTTGCAGAAGTTCTTGATGGCTTTGGTGGCTTCTGGGTTAATCCCGACACTCTCGAAGTTGGGTTAGATCGACCAGAAACATTACGAGCCATTGAGTTTCTGCGTAGTACCGTAAGAGTTGGCGTTTCTCCTCCTGGAGTCACGACTTACCAAGAAGAAGACACCCGGCGCTTGTTTCAAAGTGGTCAAGTAGCATTTTTACGCAGTTGGCCTTATGCGTGGCCTTTAGCCCAGGCAGAAAATTCGCCAATCCAGGGCAAAATAGCGATTAAACCAATGGTTCACGCTCCTGGTAAGACGGGAGCAGCTTGTTTAGGGGGCTGGGGTTTAGGGATTGCTAAATCTTCTCAACATCCTGAAGAAGCTTGGAAAGCAATTCAGTATTTTACCAGTCGAAAAGCACAGCGCCGATTTATTTTGACAGCAGGCTATGTGCCAAGTCGCCGGGATTTGTTTACAGATCCAGAGATTGTTGCTAAATACCCCCACTATCCGCAGTTATTGGAGGTCGTGGACAATGCAGTTTTACGTCCGCCGATCGCCCAATATGCTCAGACATCAGATATTTTACAGCGTTATCTCAGCGCCGCGCTATCCGGTCGGATGAATTCTGAACGAGCAATGCAAGCTGCTGCTGCGGAAACACGCCGACTGCTGGGAGCAGGGGGAGAACAATTAAAAATTAAAAATTAAAAATTAAACAACTTGTGCTTTCTGCCTCCTCTTTGCCAATGCCCAATGCCTTATAAAAAATGACAAATTTACATACACTTAGAAGTCGAGAACAACAGACAGCATGGATTTTACTAACACCAGCATTGCTGCTGTTGTTGTTTGTATTTGCCTACCCGATTTTACGAGCATTTTGGTTAAGCGTATTTACGAGAAATCTGGGAACAGAGTTACAACCTGTATTCTCTGGTTTGGAAAATTATGTGCGGATGGCGGGGGATGGTCGTTTCTGGCAGAGTTTGTGGGCGACAACGGTGTTTACAACAGCATCAGTAATCTCAGAACTATTGCTAGGACTGGGAGTTGCGCTAGTTCTCAACCAAGCCTTTTTTGGGCGGGGCATAGTGCGTACAATCGCCATTATCCCTTGGGCTTTGCCTACTTCTCTGATTGGTCTGGCGTGGGCTTGGATTTTTAACGATCAGTTTGGGGTTGTGAACGATATTCTGCGGCGATTGGGGCTGATTGAGACTGGGATTAACTGGTTAGGAGATCCAACGCTGGCGATAATCGCAGTGGTTTTTGCAGATGTTTGGAAAACTACGCCGTTTATCAGCATCCTGTTGCTAGCTGGGTTGCAGTCGATATCACAAGACCTCTATGAGGCTTACTCAGTCGATGGGGCAACTGCTTGGCAAAGCTTCCGCAATATTACCCTGCCACTGCTGCTGCCACAAATCTTAATTGCAGTGCTATTTCGGTTTGCTCAAGCTTTCGGGATTTTCGACTTGATTGCTGTGATGACTGGGGGTGGCCCTGGTGGCGCTACGGAAGTGGTGTCATTGTATATTTATTCTACGGTGATGCGCTACTTGGATTTTGGTTATGGAGCAGCCCTGGTAGTGGTGACATTTTTAATATTGATTGTGGCTGTGGCGATCGCTAGTTTCTTGCTAAATACCGTGCCAAAACATCAGGAGCCATTTAACCCATGAGTGTAACTCCACAAGCAGTTCCAGCGACTCCAAAACGAAAAGGAGAAACCAAGTTTTCTTTTAAAAAAATCTTGCTGCCCATCATAGTTGTATTAATAGTGCTATTTAGCCTAGCGCCAGCCTTATGGCAATTGCTGACCTCGTTTAAAGTGAATGAGGATATTGCTGCCGTTCCTACTGTCTATTTCCCTACACGATTCACTTTCAATCACTACATTGAGTTATTTACTCGTCGCCCATTTTGGCGCTACATCTTCAACAGTGCCTTTGTATCGATTACTTCTACAGCTGTATCTTTATCGATCGGCGCACCTGCGGCTTATGCCCTCGCACGGTTACGCCCTTGGGGTGAAAGAGTTATCCTCGCCTGCGTTCTAATTGTTACCTTATTTCCTGGAATTCTCTTGTTTTTAGGACTGTTAGAAATTATCCAAGCGCTTAAACTCGGCAACAATTATCTGGCGCTAATTATACCTTATACTGCCATCAATTTGCCGCTAACAATTTTGGTGCTGAGAAGCTTTTTTCAACAATTACCAAAAGATTTGGAAGATTCTGCTAGGGTCGATGGCTACAACACCTTTCAACTACTATGGCAAATCGTGCTGCCCATGACCCTTCCGGCCTTAGTGACTACTGGAATCCTCACCTTTATTTTTGCTTGGAACGAGTTTATTTTCGCTCTCACGTTTATGACTCGTGAAGAATTGAAGACAATTCCCGTTGCTGCGGCTCAGTTGGGTGGTGCGACAGTATTTGAAATTCCCTATGGTGCGATCGCTGCTGCAACTGTTGTGGGCACATTACCCCTGATTTTACTAGTTTTGTTTTTCCAGCGCCGGATTGTCCAAGGTCTTACCGCTGGTGCTGTAAAAGGATAGAAATCAAAATGGCTAAACTCGAACTCACAAACTTGAATAAAACCTATAATCCTAAAGTCATCCCTGTCAAGGACGTTAGTTTTACTGTAGATAACCATGAGTTTCTCACTTTACTTGGCCCTTCTGGCTGTGGCAAATCTACCGTCCTACGCATGATTGCGGGTCTTGAAGAACCGACTCGCGGTCAGATTAAGATTGGGGAGGTGGATGTCACCTATAAACGAGCAGCCGATCGCAACATTGCAATGGTATTTCAAAGCTATGCACTCTATCCTCACATGACGGTGTACGAAAACCTTGCTTCTGGACTCAAGCTGAAAAAAGTACCACCTACAGACATTAAACAGCGAGTGGCAGAAGTGGCAGAAGTTTTAGGATTAGCAGAGTTAATGAACCGTAAGCCTGGACAAATGTCTGGAGGTCAACGCCAACGGGTGGCTGTTGGTCGTGCTTTAGTGCGTAATGCCGATGTATACCTGCTGGATGAACCCTTAAGTAACCTGGATGCACTACTGCGGGAACGAGTCCGAGCCGATATCAAGCAAATTTTTGCAGCCCAAAAAGTGCCAGTTGTCTACGTTACCCACGACCAAACAGAAGCGATGACGCTCTCCACTAAAGTTGCATTGCTCAACGATGGCTATGTCCAGCAACTTGATCCACCTGAGTGCATCTATAACCATCCAGCTAATCTATTTGTGGCTGGATTTGTTGGTAGTCCGCAAATGAATTTGCTGACTTTACCTTGTAAGGGACAATATGCGATCGTGGGTAACTTCCAAGTGCTTCTCCCAGATATACCAACAGTACCACCGCAGATTGTTCTGGGAATCCGTCCAGAAGATGTCCGCATTGCTCAACCAGGTGATACCCAAACTATCCAAGGGCGAGTGTTTTTAGTGGAAAACTTGGGGATGCACTATTTAGTCAGTGTCAGGATTGAGGATTCACAAACCGGAGCGATTACGGTACGTGCTTTGTTGCCAACAGACCAAAATTGGAGTGGCGAGGATATTACATTAGCATTGCCCCCTGAGGATATTCACTGGTTTGATGTTCAATCTGGCCATGCTCTTGTTAAAAGACAAATGTTAGATGTCAGGAGCTAGTACAGTACGGCGTAAATAAACCTGTAAATGATAGCTTTCGGTTAGGAATAAAAGTAGCTATGAACAAACTGCGCGATAATTACCGTTACACTTTCATTAACGATGTAATCTCCGAAATGAAAGGTTGGGGTTGTTTTCACGCAGAAACATTCTAGAAACTGAATAGAAGCTTGATTAATTGCCAATTATTTGGCTTTTGACTATAAGAAAGATTTGAAATTTTAAGAGACTCCAAAACTTATACCAATTTAATATGAAGCTGCATAGAAAATAGCTTCTAAAATGAAGTTATAAGAGGAGATAGACATTACCTGCTCAAATGTTAGTGTCAACAGAAAGGAGAAAAAAAGAACTGTCCAATATTGGCGGCTATAAAAGGACACTCCACATTCCCTACTCAGATTTCTTCTTGAAGCGATAAGCCATTCCAGTATGGCAACTCTTAGAGACTCTCAGCGATCGCTTACCGCTTTCATACTACAACGAGTTATTTATTGCAGTGTTGCATTGTTTATTTGTTGGATTAACCTATTGTTTACTAGCTGTATCGTCACTTCTGCTGCTGACAAACCAGGTTCTACTCTCTCTCAACAGCCGCTAGCAGTTTCGCCTGCAAGGATGACAGATACGGTGAAAGCAAAATCCCCAATTCTTGCAACTGCAAAATACTTGAAACCCTTGATTTATCGTTACAATAGTATTAGTAGTTAATAACCCCCAGAGGGTTACTCATCGTTAGAAGATTCCTTATCTTCTTCATCATCCTTGTCAAAATTTGTATTGCTGAGGGGGACTTATGGGTGAATCGAAACGCAGAAAGGCAATATTAGGCAATCACTATGGTTTGCCTAATATTTTCAATGAAGTCCAATCAATGTGGACGCAGATTAATTTCTCGATCAAACGAGTCAAAGATTCTGATAATGGATCTTTACTTGTTCAGTGTTCCAACAACGACCGAGGATTCCATCAAGACACTATTGCCCAAATTCAAAAAGAAATAGAAAATTGGAAATGTGATTTGGATATTCCTATCTTGATCCAAGTTCTCCCAAGGGGAGTTCAAAATTCAGAAACTAAACTTTTTGATGGGTTCGTTACCCTTTGGTGCAATTGTCCTGAATTTGAATTGTGGCGAGAAATATTTGAAAGTGAACTCGTTAAGTAAACTTTGTTGCATTAAATTATTGTTTCCTCGCTGCACCATCATTTCTGTTGCCTCCACTCGATTTTGTACTCCCGTTCCACAGTTGCCAGCAATTTTGCCTGCAACGAAGATAAATAAGGTTTAGCTTGTTTCCCCAACCCCTGCAACAGCCAATCCACAGCCTCGTCACGGGTCGCCACTTGATGCAACTGCCGTAACCTCACACATAGCTGCTGCATAAAAAAGCAATCTTCATCAAGCAATTCCAGTAACTTCACGTGTTCGATTTTTACGGTATAGTCGCCGTCCCATGTCTGGTTGAGTCGATGGGGGATA
>NZ_JAWJTF010000156.1:0-15192 GCF_048836525.1 Nostoc sp. CALU 546 | reverse complement strand
GGGGAACTCTTTAGAAGTGGTAGTTTGACTGTAAACGTCGCTCCTTGCTCTTTACCCGGACTATCTGCGTGGACAGTACCGCCATGTAATTCGACTAAATGACGGACGATCGCTAATCCTAGTCCTAATCCACCATAGCTTCTAGTGCTAGAACTATCAGCTTGACAAAAACGATCAAAGACGTAAGGAAGAAAGTCAGGATTAATACCAATACCTGTATCAATCACCTGAATTTGAGCATATTTATTGAAAGCGACGGGAAACTCTATCCCCTTGTGGCTGTTTGAGGTTGCTCCCGCCGCCGCTTGGGGCATTGGGCATTGGGCATTGGTAGCTTCTTCCCCATGCCCCATGCCCCATTCGCCATGCCCAAAAACTAGTTTTTTATCTGTTTTATCTGGTTTTTCTGGGCCATTTACCACCGACAATTGCACCTCTACCCGCCCTCCTGTGGGTGTGAATTTGATGGCATTGGATAGCAGATTCCAGATGATTTGCTGTAAGCGCTCGAAATCCCCAGAAACTAGAAATTGAGGATTTTCGGCAAGCTTGCCGTTTTCTGAGTGTTGATTGCTTTGGGATTGTACTTCTCTTGATTCGAGATTTTCGCCATTGATTCCTAATCCGCAATCTGAATTTGGCGTTTCTTTTGAGGGAATCAGGGAAAATCTCAAATCGATTTCCTTTGATTGGGCGGCTAGACTAACAGTCTCTAGGCTCGACTCAATCATGGAAACCAAATTACAAGTACGAACATTGAGGCGTAACTTACCTCTAATCATCCGCGATATATCCAGCAAGTCTTCAATTAGCTGAGTTTGTGCTTTGGCATTGCGCTCAATTGTCTCCGTAGCCCTAGCCATTTGGGTTTCATTGAGCTTGCTTCGTTGTAGTAATTGCGCCCAGCCAAGGATAGCGTTGAGAGGCGATCGCAACTCGTGAGACAATATCCCCAGAAACTCATCCTTCATGCGGTTAGCCTCTTGCAACTGCTCAGTTTGTAGTTGCAAAGAAGCAATTAAACTAGCCCGTTCCATTGCGATCGCTATTTGGTCGCATACTGCTTGCATCATCCCCTTTTGATTTTCGGTGAAGCTTAACCGAGTGCGGCTGCCAAAAGAAAGAGTACCCAGCAACCGTCCTTGGGCAATCAATGGATAACTATAATAAGCAGTAATGCCTAAAGAACGAATCAATTCTGTTTTCGGGTCAGTTGATTGTTGGACATTCTCTAGAGCTATTGCACAACGCTCCTGGGCTACAGTACCGCAAACCGCTTCACCATAAGCCAACGACTCAATTTCCATTGCCAGTTCTGGGGAAATGCCACTGTAAGATCCCAACCGTATTACCTGAGAGTTATCCTCAACCAAATAGTTAAAGTAAACATCTAAACCAATTTGGTCTGCGAGTTTTCGGTAGACGCTATCGATTAGTACTACTGGTTGCTGACTCGATAGTAAATCGTTAGCTGTGTCGAATAGTAGCTTTAGCCTTTTGTAACCTAATGAGAGCGCTTTTTGTGCCTCCTTGAGGTTGCTGATATCCTGGAACACCAAGATACAGGTAGCTGGATGGCCGTGCATTGCTGGTAGAGTATCCGCAAATATCAGTAGAGAGCGGACACCAGTGGGAGTATGCCAGTCTATCTCTAAACCATCTAGACGTTCGCCAAGGGCAACCCGCACTCCTGGCATTTGCTCATTGGGGATGCGATCGCCAGCGGCATCCGTATAGTGATAAACTGTGTGATACTCTGCCGCTGGTACACCTTTGGGAAATTCGCCCCCAGCTAATTCGTCAGCAGAGCGATTGGCAAAAGTTACCCGCGCCGTTCCCGGTTCGATAAACAGCAACGGTCTTGGCATCAGATTTAACACATTCTCTAGCCATTTGTGCTGATTTAGAAGTATTTCCTCTGCCTGTTTGCGCTCCGTAATATCCAAAAATGCACCGATACATCCTCTGGTTTTACCATCTTCGTCAAACAGGGGTGCAACGTACTCCAACAGCTTGACAAGTTTTCCATTTTCGTGGATTACATCGATTTCAAAATCCACAACTTCGACACCATGAGCAGCAGAGTACTGCATCGGGAGTTCCTCTGCCGACAATTCTCTTCCTTCTCGGTAGACTTTAAAGCTTGTCGGTCTTTCGTCACTGGGAGCACTGAGGGAGGCATTTGTACTTGGTGATATCCCCAATTGTTTGGCAAAAGCAGGATTTCCCCTGATATTTTGGCATTCTGGATCTTCGGCAATGCCAATTCCAATGGGGATTACATCTAACAAAGTTTGTAACTCAGTAATGCGGCGCTGTAGATCCCTATTTAGTTGTAATATTTGTTCCTGGGCCAGTTTTTGCTCGCTGATGTTGCGAGTCACAGTTGCTAGGGCAATTGGCTGGCCTGTATTCTTGTCTGTAACAGTGAAGATGTTGTAATCAACTGGTATTGGTTGACCTGTCTGGAGATGCCGGAAGCCGAATTCACCCTGCCAGCGCCCTTGTAATAGCACAGTCGGCAGAATATGTTCTTGAAGATAGGCTTTGTCTTTAGGCATAACGTAATCGAATACTGCTTTTTGCCTCGCCTCGTCAAGACTGGCAAGCCCTACCAGCTTTTGACCTGCATCGTTGATGTAAAGTAATTGACCCTCAAGGGTGGTTATACCAATAAAGTCAGAGCTATTTTCTACCAGCGATACTAATTTTTGTTGCTCTGCTTCTGCTTGCTTGCGATCGCTTAAGTCGAGGATAAATGCTACTGACTCTTCCCGGTTTTCTCCTAGCAGCACGTAACCAACTAAAACCGGGATGCGGCTACCATCCTTGCGAATATATTCTTTCTCGTAAGGCGTACAAGCAGCATTGGCATTTCCTTGTGCTTCGGCGACACCCCGCTCATCTAAGTATCGATACTCTGGTGCTGTGAGATTGCTCCAACTTACCCTACCTGCTAACAAATCCTCCCGCGTGTAACCAATCATCCTCAGATATTCGTCGTTTGCCTTGTGGATACCACCGTACACATCGCCAAACAGAATCCCGATGACGTTAGAATCTACGAAACTCCCCAGTTTAGCTTCGTAGGTTCTCACTACTTCTTGGGCAAGGTCGCGTTGATGGCTGAGGCGTTCAATAACCGACGCACTTTGCCAAACCAAAATAGTAAAAATTACAATTAGAATAATGGCAAATAGCGACACTGCAAAAGCCGGGCCATACTTTTCTGCCCTTTGACCTTCAACAATTAACCACCCCAGTATAAAAGGTACTGCGATCGCGGCAACTAATAAACGACGTGCAAGTAAGCCGCCATAAGTATCACCTGTAACTACCCTCATGAACCCCTGTTCTGCCCGCGCCCATAGAATGCCTATACTTAGTAAAATGAACAATACTGCTGTGTGTAAGGCCATTGATGTTGTATAAGGGGCAAGTCCATAAAGAACTTGCACCTTGTAGGCATAGCCCATGAGCGCCTGAAAGGAAATTAAAGTAGCTACCAGAGCAAGAATCTGGGCATACCAATAACTGCGCTGGGTTTTTGGATGAATTAGAATCTGTACGCCTACGCTAACCAGCATAAAGTTCAGTGCTGTATTCACCCCCATTCGCCCCGGATGCGATGTCGCTATGCTAGTTGGCGAATCACGGAACACCAGTTCATCAATGCCAAGATTCCAGACAAACACGTATTCACAGAGTGTGAGGACAGCAATTGTGGTGACAGCTATTGCACAGACCCTAGAAATTAGCAGAGTGAGTCGGTTCAACGAACCCCCTTTGGCATTGCGGGCTGTGGAATTGTGGGGGTAATTTTGAATTATTCTTTCTTTGCTGCTTCCTTGCTCCTCTGCTTTTAAAAATAACCACAGCGACAGACCACACAGTACAAAACACAGTGCTGTGTTGACTTTCATTGTGGCAGGACTACCGGGAAAGCCGCGCTTAAGAACTTCAATGCCAAGCCACCAGCCAACTAGTACTAAACTGCCAACCAAAATGGGGATTGCACTTGCGACTTTGGCCACAAGTGAATTGCCAGGGATTTTCAAGATATCTTGCAGCCGCAAGCGGTTAACGTTTAACATTGAGTGTTCTCTAACCGCATCTATCTAGCGTAGTAAATTTCAGTATTTCTTACAGGTTAGTCCTTTATAACCTTTGTATTTTAGGCTACCTATTGACTTACTTTTCATCTACCCATATGCATATTTTTTCTTGGATAATTTAGAGTATGGGCATTGGGCATTGGGCATTGGGAATTGGGAACCCCAACCAAGTCTTACTAATATTCCCTCCCAGTAACCAATCCCCAGTACCCAGTCCCCAGTCCCCAGTCCCCATTCCCCATTCCCCATTTCAAAATTGCAGAGTATGTCGCTGACCATCGTCTTGGAAACGTTGCTCTCCAACACCAACAACTTCTACAATCACTTCACGCGGTGGAGGTGTCCATTCCCCCTCTCTCGCTTCAATTTCTACTACTATTTGATTGGGTTCAGTAAATACCCTTATATTTGTCAGTAAAAACTTTTTGTTTTGATACTTGTTCGTGTACCCATCATCTTCAAATAGCTGATATTCATTATTACCAGGCCAAATCCGTAATCGGATCTCGTCGAGTGGAGCTTGATCAACGTATTGCCTGACAGGTTGCATGGGAACGATCGCACCACCACGGACATACAGTGGCATTCTTTCCAGTGGTGCATGAGCAAGAATGTGAATCGGGCCTTCGTAGCGATCGCCACTCCACCAATCATACCAAGTGCCAGCAGGTAAGTAGACAGACCGATGCTCAACTCCAGGGCGGTAAATTGGTGCAGCCATCAGCGATGCACCTAGCAATACTTGATCGTAGAGAGTGTAAGTTTTCGGATCGTTGGGGAAGTGGTACAATAATGGTCTTAAAATCGGTGCGCCTGTTGTTACCGCTTCCCAAAAAAGAGTGTAGATGTAGGGAAGTAGTTGATAACGTAAGTTAATGTATTCTCGACAGATATTTTCAACGCGATCGCCAAATACCCAAGGTTCATGACGAGCAGTAGACATTGCCGAGTGGCCGCGCATCAATGGATAAAGCATTCCCACCTGCATCCACCGAGCGAATAATTCAGCTGTGGCGTTACCAGCAAATCCACCAATATCGCAACCCACAAACGCTACACCCGAAAGTCCCATGTTGCAAAGCATCGGCAGAGACATTTCTAAATGCTCCCACAACGATTGATTATCTCCCATCCACACAGAAGACCAGCGTTGCACACCAGCATAACCCGATCGCGTTAACACAAACGATCGCTCTGAACCTCGATGCCGTTGCAATCCTTCATAACAAGCTTTAGCCATCATCAACCCATACAAGTTATGCACTTCTGTATGAGTCACATCAATTTTGGATTTTGGATTTTGGATTTTGGATTGAAAATTCTCCTCTGCCCCCCTGCTCCCCTGCTCCCCTGCTCCCCTGCTCCCCTGTGGTGCATCTAGCGGAAACCAAATCTTTTCACCATCATCGCCGAAAGGGCGATCGTTTATGGCAGGTTCATTCATATCATTCCAAATTCCTGCCACCCCAATATCAGTTAGGCTTTTGTGTAAATCAGCCCACCAGTTAGACACATCAGGACGTAAAAAGTCAGGAAAAACAGCTTTCTCAGGCCAAACATAGCCGTGGAACAACGCACCATCAGCTTTACGTACAAAATAGTCCTTTTCTATTCCTTGATCAAAAACATCATAATTTGCTTCTGGTTCATACTTCACACCAGGATCAATGATTGTGACTGTTTTAAAACCATCCTTTGCTAAATCACTAATGAGTTTTGCCGGGTTTGGGAAGCGTTGAGGACTCCAAGTAAACACCCGATAGCCCCGCATATAGTCAATATCTAAATGAATAACATCGCAGGGAATGCAACGTTGGCGAAATTCCTTTGCTAATTCCCGCACAACGTTTTCTGATTCGTAACTCCAGCGGCATTGATGATAACCTAGCGCCCATTTCGGCGGTAACGGCATTCTTCCAGTTAGCTGAGTGTAAGTCTTCAGGATTTGGGCTGGTTCGGGGCCATAGATAATGTAATAATCCAATTCACCGCCACGAGTCTCCATTTTCCAAATACCTGGTTGTTCAGCACCGATATCGAACTGACTCCAAAAAGTGGTATTAAAAAAGATGCCATAGCTTACCTGCGGCCGCAAAGCCATAAAAAATGGAATTGCTTGGTACATTTCATCAGTAAGTGCATCATAATCTAAAGCATCCGTTGTCCAGTTGGTTTTTACCTCGCTGAGTTTATCCAGCCAGCCTGTGCGTTCACCAAAGCCATAGAAATGTTCGTCGGCTGCAATTTCCTTCCACCCTGCAACTGCACCCATCCGCCAACCCATCCCCATATCTGCATCTTGGGCAAAGGGACGATTAGCTTTGTCGAAACAGGCGATGCGACATTTTTCCCGCTGGACGCACACACGAATCTGTGATGTTTCAATTTCTACCGTTGTTTCAGTTTCCTGTACTGCAAAAGGCGTTGTCGCCCATTCTGCATCATCTACCGTCACAGCCCAAGAACGGCGAGGTATAAATTCCCCGCTTGGTGCGAAACGCACGCGGATTAAGTTGGGAGCAAGTACGCTGAGGGTAAGGCGTGAGTTGCCACAGTCAAAATTAATAATATTATTGTCCCAGGTTACAGCTTTTACATTGCTAACTGTTGTCCAAGGTTGATTCGTAGTGGGTAGTTTTCCGAAATATTGCGGCATATCAGTTATTCAGCGGGTTAACACTTGTCCGCATTCATGATTACAGACATACCTAGCCTCAAACTCTTTCTTTCGCTAGAAGTTGGGTGCAAAATTAGTAGATATTTTTGAGCAAGGGTGGTTTTTGTAATGCATAAGTTTGTATTCCCAAACATCAAAGCTTATCTAGATGCCGAGAGATATTCTTCACCGTTCTTTGTTGCTTTTGCGAGTAAGTCGCGGACTTCTTCATCAGTAGTTTGGGGAAAGTCTTTGTACCAAAGACCAACGCTGTGGAAAGGGCTAGGTGTCGAGACGCAAACGATTTCGTCTACCTCCGCTTCCAACTCTTGGCAAGTTTCAGGTGCGGCCACAGGCACAGCAATCACAATCTGAGCTGGTTGCTGTTTTCGCACAGCCACAATAGCAGCCCACATAGTTGCACCTGTGGCTAAACCATCATCTACCAAGATGACTGTGCGTCCCTGTAAGTCTGGAAAGGGGCGATTTCCGCGATAAAGCCGTTCTCGTCGTTCTAACTCCCGTTCTTCTTGCACTGCAACTCTGGCAATTACTTCGTCGGATATCTTCACCAGATTAATAATATATTGATTAATTATCCGCACACCACCAGATGCGATCGCTCCCATAGCTAGTTCTTCTTGATCAGGTACACCCAATTTACGTACCACCAAAATATCTAAGGGAGCATTTAGTACTTTGGCAACTTCAAAAGCAACGGGTACGCCACCCCTGGGTAGCCCCAATATCAGGACATCTGGGCGGTTAGCATAAGCCGCTAACTCCCTAGCCAAAACTTGACCCGCAAACCTCCGATCTTTGAATAGCATGGTGTGACATCCCTAATTAGTTTTCAAAAAATTAAATATTTACATAAATATTTACACGTATTTTTCCTTAGTTATCCACCTCAAACAATGGATCAAATTCCCAACTTTTCGTTATGGTCAGATGTTCATGAACTGATCATAGAAAGCGAAATATTCCGTGTCCTCTGACTAACGGAGCGACATCTTCGATCTATAGTTCTATCAAACGAATGAGTTACCTTTAATGGACAAAGATTTTTGCATCTTTGGCTGACACAATTTCACGAATCCACAGTCAATAGGCGTCCCAAGGTGGCTTTTTGATACGACACGGTGACGCGGTGAACACTGTAGACGTAGACAATTCGTGTTAGCGCTGAAGCGAATCCATTGCATTAGAATGAGCGTCACCCGTATACCGACTCTTAAAGCTTGCTACGCGCACCGGCGAAGGTTGAAGAAGGAAGGAGGCAGGAGGCAGAAAGCAGGATAGCGCAGCGTTAGCGAGTCCGCGAGCGTCGGGAGAAGGCAGGAGGCAGAAGGGAAGAATTTGGTGGGGATTCAAACCCCCACTAAATAAGTGCCACTGAAATCTCTGATTCAGTGGGGGACTCAAACCCTTGCTCCCTCCGGTCGCGGCAAAGGACAGGAGGTAGTATTCCTCCTGCCTCCTGCCGACGCTCGCGGACTCGCTAACGCTGCGCTATCCTGCCCTCTGCCTTTCTTATTGAAAACTACTATTAATTAAGTTTTCTCCCACTTCCCAATCTTTGCTGTTAAACTTTTACTGAGTATTTTTTTAAACTCTATCTTAAGAAATAATTACTTAATTACTGGCTTATGCGAAAATCTATGAGAATACAGTAATAATTCAATTGTTAATTCTTCGCCTACCCCCTTGTACTTACATTATATTAATACTAGCTTTACATTACCCCTTAATTGTAAATATGAGATAATACACCATATACTTATTCATCATCTAATGCTTAGTATTACAGAGAAAAACTCATCTAAGTTACCCGCCTAACACTTTTGAATAAAAATTAATAGGGTAGAATAACTGAATATTGCTCAACTATTTTTAAAATCAAAAGCAGGATTTTTTAATGATCAGTTTAAGTAATTCAGAAAACAGTACAGTTAGCAGCATCGCCGCCACTAAGAGGCTGGCAAGGGCAATGATGGTTTCTGGCGGAGAGTTTTCACTGTTACTAGCTTGTTGTAACTGTGTTCAAAGGCAGCAGCAAGTACTAAATTTGTTAACAGAATTTTCATCAGCAGATATCCACGAAATTTTGCTCTCACCTGCGGCTGACAAACTTTATACAGCTATTACCACTGAAATTGGTGCAACTCAACCCGAAGCTTTGATGGTACGGGGTTTAGAATCTGTAGTGGCAATTAATCAACTAATCATCAGCACTAATATCATGCGAGATGAGTTTCGGAAACAGTTTCGATTTCCCTTGGTGTTATGGGTCAATGATGAAATTCTGTGCAAGCTAGTCTGGCTAGCACCCGATTTCAAAGACTGGGCAGCTAGTACTATTAGATTTGATATACCTAACAATCAGTTAGTTGAATCTGAACAACAAGCCATCAGCGCTTAATATTGCCTGAGATTATTTTTAAAATATTGTATATCTTAAATTGAGCCGAGCAAAACCTCAGCTAAAGTTCTGTCGTATTCTCTTATAAAATTACTTTTATTGAGTGGTCATTGGTCATTGTTGAATACCCTGTCCTTTGTGGGCAGAAAAACTTTGTCTTTTATAGGACAATACGGTTCAGTTAAGGTTACTGGTATAGATAATTTGTCTTTGAAGACGCGATGAATCGCCGTCTCTACAAGTGTTTTGGGCTTATCTGAACTGTATTGTTTTATAGGACTAATTCAAACCATGTTATAGAGTGGACTGGTTTCTCTTGGACTAATGACTAATGACTCATACCAATTCTTTATGAAGCTGCATAGAATTGGATCCAGATATGTGCAACTTCACATTAGATTGGTATCAGCACAGCGTTTTGATTGAGTTCATCTTCATACAAAATTTGTATAAGGAACAAACAATCACTATATCAGCGTCTTTGTTTATATCTGTTTCAGAAGACAAATATCAAACTAATTCCAACTAGTGAAGTTCTGGAATTGTATATTTTATTGTCTATTAATGACTGGATACTATTTTTGAGTTATATAACTCTTGAATAACATTTCTATATGACTATGAAATCCATGCTGAAAAACTACTTTAACACCAATCAAGGGCGAATTTTAACTGCTTTGGTTTTGACGGGTATTTTGTCTGTTGCTAGCACTTTAACACTTATTAAAGATGCTACGGGTGCTTCTTTGAACTTATCACTAGAAACAAGCAATGAAGTTCTCAAAGACAATGTTAAACCCAACCGTTTGCCACGTCCAGTAGCTAATGCGGTACTGCGAGATTTAGCCCGTAGAGAGGGAATTTTCACCAGCCAACTGCAAATTATTAACTATAATCAACAGACTTGGCGCAATGGTTGCTTGGAACTACCTCAACCTGATGAAATCTGTACCCAAGCGTTAGTTCCGGGTTGGCGGATTGTGGTATCTAATGGCAAAAAAAACTGGATTTATCATACTAATAATAATGGGCGATCGCTACGTTTAGCTTCGGCAAATACCCCCTCAGAAAATCTACCAGTTAAATTACCCACATCTGTAAAAAATACTGTTTTGCGGGCTGCATCCAGACGTTTGCAAAAGCCAATTTCTCAGCTAACCATTATTCAGGCTCAACAGCAAACTTGGAGAGATAGCTGTTTAGAATTAGCTAATGCTGATGAATTCTGTACCCAAGCTTTAGTACAAGGCTGGCGGGTGGTTGTCGGTGCAGTTGATCAAACCTTGGTTTATCACACCAATGAAACAGGTTCCGCACTCAGACTGAATCAAAACGCTAATGAAAATACACTAGCCCCTGTAAAAATTCCAGTCAGCGAGTTACCACCACCGTTAGATCGAGATATAGTATTTCGGCAAATTTCCAGTGGTGGGATTACTGGCAGAACCTACGAGACTGTTTTACTCAAAGATGGGTTATTGATTAGGGTGCGTATTGGTGATGCCAATGATTCTGAACGTAGTGTCCGCCGCGTTTCTGTGCAACAGGTGCAACAATTTGTGCGATCGCTAGAACGTTCCCAGTTTAGTAAATTCCAGAATCTTAGTTATCCAGCCCCCAGCGGTTCTGCTGACTATATTACCTACACTCTCACCAGTCAACAGGGTACGGTTCAGTATAACGATATTTCTCAAAATAACCTGCCAAAGAATTTACAGACAGCAGTCAAAGCTTGGAATCAGATCGTAGCCAGCGCACAATAATAAAAAACTCCACGCCACTTGCGGGATGGAGTTTTTGGGCATGGGGAACAGGGCATGGGGCATGGGGAAGAAGTTACCAATGCCCAATGCCCGAAGCGGCGGGGCGGCTGTCCCTCTGCACCCACAAGGGGATGGAGTTTCCCGCCGCTTTCAAAAAAGTTAGGAGCGATCGCCTGAGAATAACTGATAAAGTTGAGCTACGCAAAGTTGAAAACAGTGACCTATGCCTGCGTTTCTATTAGAAGTTGGTACAGAAGAATTACCTGCAAGCTTTCTCAGTGATGCCTTAATACAGTGGCGAGAGCGCATTCCTCAAAGTTTGGAAGCAAACAGCATCAAGGGCGAAAGTGTCCAGGTGTATGGTACTCCTCGGCGTCTGGCGGTAGTGATTAAAGGTCTACCATCCCAGCAACCAGACCGAGAAGAAGAAATTAAAGGGCCCCCCGCCCAAGCTGCCTTTAAAGATGGTCAACCGACAGCCGCCGCCGCCGGTTTTGCTAAAAAGCAAGGTGTGGAATTAGATGCGCTGTCTGTTCGCCCCACTGACAAAGGGGAATTTGTCTTTGTGCAAAAAAGAATTCTTGGTCGTTCTGTCGCGGAAATTTTGACAGAACTTGTTCCCCAGTGGATTTGGGGTTTGGAAGGTAAACGATTGATGCGTTGGGGTGACGGGGATGCGAGGTTTTCCCGACCAATTCGTTGGTTGGTAGCTTTGTTAGATGAAACGGTGCTACCTCTAGAATTAGTGAACGGTTCTAAAACGATTCAGAGCGATCGCATTTCTCAAGGTCATCGGGTTTTACATCCTGAACCTGTGACAATTGCCCAAGCTACCGATTATGTTACCGACCTCAAGTCTGCTTATGTCACCGTTGACCCAGAAGAACGGTCAAATCTGATCAAAGAACAAGTAAAAGCAGTAGCAGAGAATTTAGGCGGTTATACAGTCATTTACCCCGATTTGTTAGCAGAAGTAACCAACCTTGTAGAATATCCTTCCGCAGTTGTCGGGAAATTTGAACCAGAATTTTTGGAATTACCAACTGAAGTAATTACTGAAGTGATGGTTACTCACCAGCGTTATTTTCCTGTATTCAAACCAGATAGTTCTCAGCAAGAATTATTACCCAATTTCATCACCATTTCTAATGCTGATCCCAAAAAATCAGATATTGTCGCCGTCGGGAATGAAAGAGTAATTCGTGCCAGATTAGCTGATGGCAGATTTTTCTACGAAGCTGATTTAACCAAACCAATAGAAAGCTTTTTACCCCAGTTAGAAAAAGTCACTTTCCAAGAAGAATTGGGTTCGGTGCGTACCAAGATAGATAGAGTAGTGAAGATTGCCGAGCAAATAAGCACCCAATTAGAATTAGCGGAAAATCAAAGCCAAAAAATCCAACGTGCTGCTTTATTATGTAAAGCAGATTTGGTTACACAAATGGTGTATGAATTCCCGGAATTACAGGGGATCATGGGAGAAAAATATGCCTTAGCCAGTGGTGAAGATGCGGAAGTAGCAAAGGCAATTTATCAACATTATTTGCCAACGGGAGCCGGTGACAATTTACCCGAAACACTCACAGGTCAAATTGTCGGTTTGGCAGATAGATTAGATACCTTGGTAAGTATCTTTGGTTTAGGTTTAATTCCCACTGGTTCCTCCGATCCCTTCGCCTTGCGTCGGGCTGCTAATGCTGTAGTTAAAATTACTTGGTTTTATAATCTGCCGATAAATTTAAATAATTTATTGGCACAAATAGCAACAGATTTTGCAGCAAAATACCACAAAGATCAGGCATCATTAACCACAGCATTACAAGAGTTTTTCTTGCAACGCATCCGCACCTTGCTGCAAGAAGAAAAGCAGATTGATTACGATTTAGTAAATGCAGTTTTGGGAGAAAATGACCCAGAATATACAGAACGGACGTTAAAGGATTTATTGGATGTACGCGATCGCGCCTTGTACTTACAACAAATCCGTAACGATAGTACTTTAGATAACATCTACGAAACAGTTAACCGTTCCACACGATTAGCCGCTCAAGGTGATTTGGATACAAAACAGCTAGAACCAGCAACGGCAGTTCGTCCAGAATTATTCCAAAAGCCCTCAGAAGACGCTTTGTATAAAGCCTTAATCGAATCAGTACCGGAAACTCAAGCAGCACAGCAGGCACGAAATTATCAACTGTTAGTAGCAGCACTAGCAAAAATTGCTCCAGCAGTTAGTAACTTTTTTGATGGCCCAGATAGCGTTTTAGTTATGGATTCCGATCCAGAAGTCAAGCGTAATCGGTTACATCTACTCGGATTAGTTCGCAATCATGCCCGTGTTTTAGCTGACTTTGGTGCGATCGTCAAAAATCTGTAGCGTAGGTCAACAAAAACTTGTGTAATTTTTGCCAAGAAGCGCTACTATAGGGAGTGCTTAACCAGGGACTCTGCTGCAATCTATGCCTAGAGCTACTGTAATTGGATTGGGAAAGTCCGGTGTTGCTGCGGCGAGATTGTTGAAACGGGAAGGTTGGGAGGTGGAGCTAAGTGATGGCAATACCTCCGAAGCCCTCCTGCAACAACAACAAGAACTCGCTGCCGAGCAAATAACCGTGAAACTAGGCCAATCCCTAGAATTGAATGGTGCTAATTTACCCCAATTAATAGTTGTTAGTCCTGGCGTGCCTTGGGATATTCCCGTATTAATTAAGGCACGCCAATTAGGTATTGAAACCATTGGCGAAATGGAACTCGCTTGGCGAAATTTGCAATCGCTACCTTGGGTAGGAATTACAGGTACTAACGGTAAAACTACTACCACAGCTTTAATTGCTGCCATTTTCCAAGCAGCGGGTTTAAATGCACCTGCCTGCGGTAATATTGGCTACGCCGCTTGTGATGTTGCCTTATCTTCGAGGGGACAGGGGACAGGGGACAGGGAGCAGGGGGATAGGGAAAGAGGTGGGGAAACTCAAATCCAAAATCCAAGTTGCGCTGGAAGCGCACCAAAGGTGCGACCTAAAATCCAAAATTGTATTGATTGGGTGATTGCGGAAGTTAGCAGCTATCAAATAGAATCTTCCGTCTCTCTTGCTCCCCGTATTGGTGTTTGGACGACTTTCACACCTGATCATCTTAGTCGCCATCAGACTTTAGAGAACTATTACAACATCAAAGCCAAGTTATTACGTCAGTCCGAGTTGCAAGTATTCAATGGCGATGATGCCTACTTGAGCCAGCTAGGTTTAAGTGCTTGGCCTGATGCCTATTGGACAAGTGTCAAAGGAAAAGATTTTCTAATTAGCGAAAAAGGCTTTTACATTGAGGACGGCTGGGTTGTGGAAAAATTAACTGCAACCTCTGCACCAGAACCAATTGTAAAAGTATCTACTTTGCGGATGGTGGGAGAACATAACCAGCAAAATCTCTTGATGGCAGTAGCAACGGCAAGATTAGCGGGAATTAATCGTGATGCGATCGCACTTGCGATTCGGGAATTCCCTGGTGTTGCCCATCGTTTGGAACATATCTGCACTTGGGAAGGTATTGATTTCATTAACGACAGCAAAGCCACTAACTACGATGCTGCCGAAGTTGGTTTAGCATCTGTACAAAGTCCAGCGATTTTAATTGCTGGTGGAGAAGCGAAAGCAGGTGATGATACTGGCTGGCTAGCAAAAATTCACTCCCAAGCTGCTGCTGTGTTATTGATTGGCTCTGCTGCACCCGCATTTGCCAAACGTCTCCAAGAGGTAGGGTATCATACATATCATATAGTGGAAACTATGGAAAGGGCAGTTCCGAGAGCAGCAGAATTAGCTAAGGAATATCAAGCATCTGTGGTGTTGCTATCTCCGGCTTGCGCGAGTTTTGACCAATACCCGAATTTTGAGGTGCGGGGCGATCGCTTCCGTCAGTTATGCCTCGCTTGGACGGAAAGCTGGAAACCTCCCAGAGTAGAACATCCAGAGTTTGACAACTCTAATCAAGAGTCCATAGTTCAAAGTCGATAAGCATTGTTTTTCAACAAGTTCGTAGTAATACCAATTTGAAAAAAGAATGCGACAAATAGACTATTTGTAGAGACGCGATTCATCGCGTCTTTACCCAAGGATGTGTTGCAATCATTAATTGAATTGGTATTAGATGCAGCAAAGCTTTATCGAGTAAAGACTTTAACTCATCTACTGATTGATATGAAGATGGAGCGATGGCCAGTGAAACAGCGTCAGAATT
>NZ_JAWJTF010000208.1:2762-4151 GCF_048836525.1 Nostoc sp. CALU 546 | reverse complement strand
TTAAAATGTGGGTTCCTCCTGCCTCCTGCCTTCTATCTCCTGCCTTCTGAAAGCCAAATTACAATTTAATTTGTTAATCGACAAAATCCACTGCTTATTTTACAACATTAAGTAGTTCAGATAATTAAGACTGACACAAAGACACCGAGATAAGTCTGTAGCAATATCTCATAAGTAGGGTGCGCCGCTGAAATTACGGGAATGCCAAAGGCGTGTAGTCGAAAGGTGACAAGTTCTCGCTGTTTCTTGGTGTATGATGCGATCGCACATGACCCTGAACTTACTCAATATATCTAGAAAACTCAGCCCCAAAACGGAAGGTGAAAATTTACAGGAATGTTAAAAATAATTTGGTATCTTCATTAGTTATCCAAGCTTAATTGTTATCTCTTATGAATCGTTCCGCCTGTCTCATTTTCAATCCTGTTGCGGGTCAGGGCGACCCAGATATAGAACTAGCAGAAATTCGGTCAATATTAGAGCCAGATATTGACCTAGATATTTATCTCACAACTGAAGAAATCGACGCTGACCAACTAGCCTATGCAGCGGTAGAGCGAGGAGTAGATGCAATCATTGCTTCGGGGGGAGATGGTACTCTCTCAGCCGCAGCGGCGGCTGTAGTTGGTACCGACATCCCATTTGGAATCATTTCCAGAGGCACAGCCAACGCTTTTGCCACAGCTTTAGGAATTCCTGACACGATCGCAGATGCCTGTAAAACCATTGTGGAAGGAGGAACCCGCCTTGTAGACGTAGCTTATTGCAACGATCAGCCAATGGTACTCTTGGCAGGTATTGGCTTTGAAGCTGAAACTGTAGAATTGGCAGACCGAGACGCCAAGAACCGCTTTGGGATGATGGCCTACGTCTTGGCAGGAATCCAACAATTAAGAAACTTACATAACTTTGATGTTGAAATTGAAACTGAAGATAGGATAATTAAAACTAGCGCTTGTGCAGTAACAGTAGCAAATGCCGCGCCTCCCACTTCAGTTTTGGCTCAAGGCCCAGCAGGTCTAATTTATGATGATGGACTACTAGATTTAACAATTGTCGCTCCAGTTAACAAAGCAGGAGCGATCGCGGCTACATTTCATCTATTTCAAACGGCTTCTACAGGTAACGCTACAGAACGAAATGATATTGGCTTTCTGCGAGCTAAACAGTTTAAAATTACGACTGAGCCACCACAAAAAGTTGTTCTAGATGGTGAAATCGTAGGCACAACACCAGTAGAAATAAAGTGTGTCCCGGCAGGCTTGCGAATTTTTGTGCCATTAGTAGAAGAAGTTGAGCCTACGGAAAAACTAGAGGGACTCCCGAATCTGACTATTGAAATGAAAAACACAGTAGAGGAGTGAGGGCATGGGGCATGGGGAATTGAAA
>NZ_JAWJTF010000208.1:0-2735 GCF_048836525.1 Nostoc sp. CALU 546 | reverse complement strand
GCAGAGGGGAAAACTCTTCTCCCTTACTCCCTGCTCCTCTGCTCCTCTGCTGCCCTTCAATTAAAATTCAGGAGTAGTTTGTATTGAAACTTGTATCTGATCCAGCGATCGCTAAAAAAATTCGCAAAATGAATCAGCGGGTACGGTGGCAAGATCCGTTGATCTTGGAACGGAACATCGACCAAACTCGGCTAGTGTTGGACGATGGTCAAACAGACAATCCTGAATTCTCATTTTTAGTTGTAGGTGATAGTGGCTCCGGTAAACACCGGGGACACAATCCTCAGCGACAGGTAGCTGAACTCATGCTGCCTCATCACAACGAATCCCGCTTTATGCTGCACATGGGAGATGTGATCTATTTAGTGGGGTCGAGTGAATACTACCAGCAGAACTTCATCCAACCCTACCGAGAGTTTATCTTGGGCGGAGAGCATCCCAAACGGGTTGCTTATGACCAGATGGTTTTTAAGCTGCCCATTTTACCTGTACCGGGAAATCACGATTACTATAACTTGCCGATTTTATTAAGCTTTGCGTCCTTAACAACATTACCCCTTCGTCGTCTATTGCGATCGCGCTTAGACCTAGATGTGGGTTTGCATGGCTCAGGAACCGGTGACGCCTACGCACGGGCATTTCTGGACTATCTGAAGGCGTTTCAGCTTCCGGGAGAGTTAAATGATCATTTAGATCAGCACTATACAGCCAAGACAGATACAGGTCGTTGTATTTCATATCAACCCGGACAATTTACCCGTCTTCCCAATCGTTACTACAGTTTTCGCTATGGCGGTATTGATTTCTTTGCCTTGGATTCTAATACATTTAACGATCCACCACCGCTGCCTAAAACCAAAGAAGGTGACGCTAATCGTAGACTCTTAGAAAAACGTCGGGAAGATTTTGAGCAAGAAAAGTTGCAAATAGTTGAAATCTCAGCCAAGCTTCGACCGGAAAACCCCAGCGAAGCCGACCAATTAGACGACTTTCACGCCAAATTGTCACAAATTGAAGAAATTATTGTTGATATCGATAAGCAACTAGCGAGTAATAAAACAACGCTGACTGATATTGAACAATTGGAGTGGCTCAAGCAAAGATTAATTGAATCTTGGAATAATAGTGATGTTCGGGGAAGGGTGATTTATTTCCATCATCCTCCCTATGTAACAGAGGCGACGAAGTGGGAACAAGCGCAAACTCTGATTATTCGCGATCGCCTGCGTGAGGTACTGGATGCAGTAGCTAAAGAAATCGGTTCCTTAAATCAGGGGCGTCCTTTGGTCGATTTGGTATTAAACGGTCACGCCCACTGCTTGGAACACCTGGAGACAATGGATACAGGACACGCTGATTCTCATATCCACTGGATTGTTTGTGGTGGGAGTGGGTTTAGTTTGCGACGCCAGCGCATTGAGGGAGCGGATTTGATAGAGGACAATAGATTAATGGCGCGATCGCATCTCTTCATTGGTCGCAACGGTCAAGGTTCTCAGAAGCGACGACCTTATTCAGGTTTACGGATTGACGTTAAAGGCGATGGACAGCCTAAGTTTATTGTCCGTCCCTTAATTGCCGAATGGTATCAGCGGCAATGGCATAATCGTGAACTTGAGCCGTTAATTATTTAAAGAATGGGCATTGGGCATTGGGCATTGGGCATTGGGCATTTTCTTCTAACATGGGCTACCACAAGTTATTACAAGCCCAATGTATCAAAAGCTAAAAATTCTGATATGTCAGGTTGGGCTTTATTTGCCCATAAAATTAGAGACGCAATTATTGCGTCTCTAGAAACCACTTATTTAGCCTTATTACGTGTAATTGCACCCAGCAAAAGAATAGTTGTTAATTAAATGATTCCTGGGCCTCTACCGCGGCTGTCACCTTTTTCTGTTAACTTGCCTTCTTCGTCCTGATTAATTTCTCCGAGTTCTTCAACACGTTCTGCCGTATCTGCTGCTGCTTGTTTACGTGCATCACCCGGTTCTTCGTAGTACATTTCCGGTTCAACTGCATAGTTGTTCAACAAACCTTCTTTATCTACGGTATAGCCGTCAGTGGTGCGTATACTGTCTGGATCAGTTTGATCGTCGGTAGCTACATCTGCTTCGCCTTCTTCTGTGGGGAGTGTTTTGTACTTACCTCCCTCTCTTTCCATACGAGCAGCTGTTTCTGCTGGGATAATGCCGCGATCGTAAGTATCGACTTCTGCTCGATCAGATGAATCTGTACCTTTCTTAACTGCTTCATTAGCCATAATTTATGTCCTCGTTAAAGAATCTATTAAATAACTTCAAAAACTAGATTAGGCTGTTTCTCATCTCCAAACTACTATCTTTAGAAGTGATTTAAGTTCAAAAATATATTGATTTTCTCCATCTTCGGATGTATCTACAGGACTAATCTTAAGTCCATCTCGATATTTGTCATTTAGGCAATTTGAGTAGAATAAATATTCTGACTAAATTAACGCTAATCAGCACTATATAGGACTCATATTTGATTTCTGAAAAAACTCAGTACAACTAAAAAGCCTTCTTTCCTGTTGCCTGTTGCCTGTTGCCTATTGCCTATTGCCTGTCTACGCAAATTCGTTCAGAAATCAAAGCGGATTCCTATAGCAATCCTAAATCATTCGTGAAAAATTAGATCCCCGATTTCTCAAAGAAGTCGGGGATCTCGACACCGTGCATTTTCAAATTTACTCGCCCACAAATTGGTTTTTTAGT
>NZ_JAWJTF010000012.1:11679-122258 GCF_048836525.1 Nostoc sp. CALU 546 | reverse complement strand
CGTTAAGTTGACACCAATGGGGGGAATGGCACTAAGAAAAGCTGAAACCTCATCAGGGTGTGGGAGGTGTGGGAGGTGTGGGAGGACGGGGAAGAAGTCTTACCCCTCACACTCCCCACACTCAAAAAGCAAGTTATATCAGGGCTTTGCGATTAACTTAGTGCCATTCGGGTAAGGGGAAAGAAAAAACCTTTAACCTTTACCCTTTAACCTTTACCCAAAACCCAATTCCGAGTTTAAAATGCTTTACCCAAGCAGTATTGGAATACGTCCTAAAGAAGTCAGGCAAAAATCTGGGTTAATAAAATAGGTTCAGGCATTTTTATTGAACTATTTCGCGCCCTCGTCTCCCACGCTCACTTGGTACTCGTCAGAATTGTTTGTTGAGTTGGAGGATTTATGATAGAAACCACCTACCTCTGCCAAAGTATAGAGGGGTCTGGCTTTAACTTCTTCATAGATGCGCCCTATATATTCACCTAAGATACCAACACTGACTAATTGCACAGATCCGAGAAAGAAAATTGCCATTAAAATAATCGTAAACCCGGTTAAAGGCGAATTGGGGACAAAAATACGCCAATACAAGACTAAGAAAGCCATCAAGATGGCCGCCACCGCTGCTACTAACCCTAAGTAGGTTGATAACCGCAGTGGCACTATTGAAAAGGAAACAAGACCATTGATAGCAAGTGCTAAAGATTTGCTGAAAGTATACTTAACTTCCCCGGCAAAGCGAGGGTCGCGCTCGAACCTAATTGCTGTTTGCTGAAAGCCAACCCAAGAACGCAAACCACGAATATAGCGGGCGCGTTCTGGCATAGAATTAAGAATATCTACAATTTGCCGATCCATTAAACAAAAATCACCAGTATCAGTAGGAATATCTACATCTGCAAGCTTCTTCAGAACACGATAAAAGAAGTAGGCAGTAAAACGCTTGAATCGTCCTTCCTTGAGACGTTGACTGCGTTGAGCGTAGACGACCTGATACCCTTGTCGCCATTTTTCAACCATGTCGGGAATTAGTTCTGGTGGATCTTGTAAATCCGCATCCAGGATGACGATAACTTGACCCCGGACAAAATTAAGACCAGCTGTAACTGCAAGTTGGTGACCAAAGTTACGAGCAAAGCTCAAGTAGCAAACGCGCGGGTCTTTTTGATGGAGTTCTCGTATTATTTGTAGGGAGCGATCGCGGCTACCATCATTGATCAAAATTAATTCAACAATACCATCCATCCGATTCATTACTATACTCAGTCTACGGTATAGTTCGGGAATAATTTCTTCTTCGTTATAGATTGGAATAACAAATGAATACTTTGGTAGCATATAGGAATCCGCTTTGATTTCTGAACTAATTTGCGTCAAGAAGGCTTCTTAGTTGTATTGAGTTTTTTCAGAAATCAAATATGAGTCCTATAGTTTATTTCTTATTCGGGTTAATTGGATCTGATGAGTCTGATTTTTTAAGGTTTTCTATAGCTTTTTTAGGAAAAGTACGACGATTCCGATACCAAGTAGACCCTGCTACCAACATTCCAGTTAAGCCTAAAGCGAGAATTAGCGGTAAGAAATCACCCGTCTTAACTGCCTTCAAACCAGAACTACCTAGTAGTACAAAAGGTAAGACACTCGGTACTGTTCCTAATGTTGTACCTAGTACATAATCTTTAAAACTGATCGACGTCAGTCCAGCGACGAAATTGACCAAGCCATAGGGCATAACCGGTACTAGTCGTATAGCAAACATATAAAAAAGTCCTCCACGACGAACCTCAGCATCCATAGCTTGCCAACGTCCTGCTAGTCGTTTTGCAATTGCTTCGCGTCCAATAGTACGAGTAAAAGCAAAGGCAATGATTGCCGCAATTACAGCTCCAACACTAGTCCAGACAGTTCCTAGCCAAGGCCCAAAAATTGCACCTCCAGTCAAATTGAGTACTGTTGAAGGCAAAACTAACATAGTTGCTACAACGTACAAAGCAACATAAATAACAGGTGCCCAAATTCCAGAATATTTCAGCAAAGCTTGAATTTGTTCTGGTTCAACGCCGCCAAGAATATATACTGCTATACCAGTCGCAACGATGCAACCTAATGTGAGTAGTAAAATACCAGTTTTTAAGTTCCACACTAGGACTCTACTCCTACTTTTTTTCTAACCACAACCTAATTTCTCCTATTTGCTCTTTCATTAATTCGTGAGAATCTGGGTTTTTGAAAGCAGAGTTTGCCTTCTTCGATAAAATATGCCTAAAAAACTTGTAGTATCCTCTTGACATTATGTAAGTTGTGTATTACAAATGTAATATAAAGATAAAAGCCTCCTCAAAAGGCAAAACCAAAACCTCTCGTAACCTTGATAATTCCTTAGATGCTACTTTTTGGGGATTAGTTTAGCAGTTTCTTTCGGTAGTGCCTACTTTTGGGGCCGCGATTGGTGTTCGACTGCTCTGAAACCAACAAACGGACGGTTGCAGGATTCGGGTTCAATTCCCGACGGTTCCACTAATATGAATTTATAATTCGTAATTCGTAATGACGCTCCTGCGTCGCTAACGCTGCGCTAACGTAATTCGTAATTCAAACAAGAGGTGATTGCAATGGTTCATGTTCGATTTGAAGGACGTTCTGTTGATGTGTCAAAAACACAATTGGGAATTGCAGCAGGGATGAATGAGTGCGGAATTTCACTTATTTAAATCGGATTTATCTATAACCTTTACCTAATAAAGAGGTGAGTTCAATGATGTTAGCTAACTCATGTTTAATAACAACTCAATTAGTACAACTGTATTTAAACAACGTGAGATATGAGCGAACATCGTTTGAGCGAGATTGTGATTGAGCGTCCTCGTGGTGGAAGGAGAATCAGTCTCAAAAAAGTGACTGGCTTTAAGAAGCAATTATACAAAATCACTGAGGAAGCAATTCAGGATGGATTGTTGAATCCCTACCTGATTAAACCAATAAAAAAATCCAAATATCTTTCAGACCATCTTGGCCCTCTGCGTCGGTTTTTGCAATCGCAAGTTGGACAGCCTTGGAATGACGTTTACAGCCAACTGTGTCAACGATTAGATCCCAAAACAATGGCCGGACAGCATGTTGTCGATCATGTGTGGGACTATGTTGAACGGCATGTAGAAATAATTGATGGTAGTTTCTATAGCAAGCCTTACCAAGGATATCGAATTCAGCTAGATACAAGCTATCGCGATCGCTTCTATATTCATCCTGAAACTGGAATTCTTTGTGCAGCCGAGAAAATACCTCGAAAGCAGAAGCAAAAACAAGAACAAACTGATATTGTCATCATTGATAATTATCATCAATACCAGAAGCTAAATGAGATTTGGTATTTAATTACCTTTGAAGATTTGCCATTGCCACCCACTCATTATGTGACGGATGCTGTCAAAGGTGTAATTCATCGTTCTGTGGCATATACAGGTCGAATGATTTACGCTGTTAAGAAACAGCAGTGTAATAAGAAGGAAATTCGATTCATTTTAAATCAACTTTCTAAAACCTAAAATTTTCACTTCGTGCCCTAACTGAAAAAGCTTACATACTGGGGGAAACCCCCTTGGCGCTAGCCTCTCCCTTTGGGAGAAGACCGCGCTATCTCACCATTTTAAATGTCTGAAACCCTTGCAAACAATTAATTACGAATTACGTTAGCGCAGCGTTAGCGACGCAGGAGCGTCATTACGAATTACGCCTTGCGGTACTAGTGCGATGCCTGCGGCGGGCTACGCCTACGCAAAAACAGACTTGACTGTTGTCAGTTCTGGCATTTGTCTAAGTGAACGCGATCGCGACTTTGACTTGCAATCCTTAGTAGGTGTAATGGAACACCAAAATTGGTAAATGTATTAATTACGAAGTCTTCATGCTAGGCTAAGGCGATTATGCAGAAGTGATTTGGAATGACTTTATCAAGATGTTGGAGATTATTTGCACATTTGCAACGTGCGGCGATCGCTAGCAGTGATAGAATTTAGTCGGTAAAAGTCTTGCAAAGCTACAGAGTAAGCATAGGAGTTGTACTCATCCTCACCTATCCTAGGCAGGCTATTGCTTGTAGCTACCCGATTAGACTGATTAGAGTTGGCTTCGTTAGACGAACTATTAACCGTCATCGCTAACTCTCCTGATGGGTTGATTGTACCCTGAAAACAATTAAACTCTGATTGGGGCATATACAAAGCACCCGTTACCTTGGCCTGCTGCTTTTGAAATATGATATAACCTTGACCAAGCTGGTTTGCTTTTGGTGATTGACCATAGAGGTAAATCCCATCTTGTACAGGGAAATTTGCTCTTGGTAACACCCCTCCGCTTTTTGTAGTTCCCTGAGTATCGGGAACCAACGCTGTGATTGTAGGTACTGTTTTTCCGCCTCCAGAAGCCGCATTCAGTTGACTTCTCTGCTCCCGAACTTTTCTAAGCTGCGACAAAAGAGAGTTTTCAGAGGTTTTCGGAATCTGAGGCGATGATGAGCTTTTTTGAATCTGAGCCGATGATAATGGAGAATCTTTAACTGATACTACTTGAGTCTGTTTGGCTATACAGCCGAAACCGAGAAGTAAGCCTAAGCCCGCAAGGGAAATTCCCCACTGACGGGGAGATAATAACTGATGAAGGTTGTTAAGCACCCTACTTCTCCTGTTAAAAAACTAACTAAGTTCTAAGAACTTACTTAAATCATAACCAAGTCTTAATTGTTAAAGACTTTATTTACGACTTATATTACTATTGTCCAAAAAAGAAAACTGTCAAAAACAAAAGTTTTTATTTAATTTGATTCAACAATCTTAGATTATCATCAGTTAGAGTCTTTATAACAGAAGGCAGGAGGCAGGAGGCTGAGGCTTTGTATGTCGCTGCACTCTCAATACTTTTCGGATAAGCCTAACAATCTCTCTTTTGGTCTGGGAAAAGGTTAAAGGGTAAGGGGGAAAGGTGAATTCAAACCTTTCCCTTTCCCCTTTGCCCCTTAACCGAAAAGTATTGGCTGCACTCTATGCTCAATACAATTCTTCTTTTAAACTGGGTATAAACTCCAGAATATTCTTATCTTCTGCTTTCTGTACTCTGTTTCCTGTCTCCTTCAAGAAACTTGTATATCTTGTAACTTTGCTACCATTTCTGCACGTGCCGAAACTTTTAATTTCCGAAACATCCTCTTTAGAGCTTGTTTGACGGAATTTTGCGTAATCCAAAGTTTTTCCCCAATTTCCGCATTCGTTAACCCCTGCGCCACCAACTCGGCAATTTCTAACTCACGCGCTGTTAAAGGACTTACTAAAAGCGAATTGGATATTTTGGGTTTTGTCCGTAGGGTTGCCATTTTTGCTGACAAATGAATGCATAAAGCGCTCAAGTCAGCTAAATCATTGCCATTAAAGGCGGGATTTCCCTTGTCACGAGCCAAATTAAGCGTTCCGACAAGACGACCATCGCAAACAATTGGCCCAGTCATTACGTGTTCGTGATCAGAACGTGAGCAAAAATGCTTCCAGTCTCCTGGTGATAATAATAACTGTTCATGAGCGGGAGCATGACGTTCAACCACGTAGCGTCCCACTGGATTGCTCTCTAAGCATACTGCCGGAATGCCTGAAACATTAATCTCAGTGGTTGGTGGCTCATCTAGAAGATAAATACCCCAATTTTGCACGCCAAAATGCTCGCTAATTTTATCCGTGAGAGCTAGTCTTAACTCTTGCTCATTCTGGACATTAGCGATCGCATGAAATACAGCGTGTAGAGAATTAGCCATAAGTGTACCCAGTTGGGGACTATCCAAGCCTCAACAATTACTTCTATGCTAATACCAAGGAAACTAAAACGCTAATTAACAGTAGCGACTAGGAGAAGCACATGACAGTTACACAACTCTCTGCTCAGGAACTTTTCCGGGCTGCTTATGAGAACCGCTATACTTGGGACAAAAATTTCCCCGGTTATACCGCAAATATTACTTTTAAGCATGATGACAAAGTATTTACAGGCAAAGTTATCATCAGTGCCAATCTCAAAGCCGAAGTTTTGGATGTAGATGACGAAGCAGCCCAGAAAGCAATTCATGGACAAGCGTGGGAGATAGCAATTCACCGCGTCCGCCGCAGCTTTGAAGACACTCACAGCGCCAATACCTTTAGTTATGGCAAAACTGACGAAACTGGTGCGGTTGAGCTTTTAATGGGCGGTAAGGCTGAGGGCGATAAATACAAAGTCCGCAATAATGAAGTCTGCCATGTTCACCGTCTAATTCACGGTACTTTTGTAACTATTGACACCTTCAGCAGTCACGACACCGGGGAAGGCTACCTGTCCCACCGTTATGACTCTGTTTACCATGATCCCAAAACTGGCGAACAAAAGGGTGGTAGAAGCGAATTTATTGATGAGTATGAAAAAGTTGGTGACTATTTCATCCTAAATCGTCGAGAGATTCGCACCGAGACAGCAGGACAATTTTCTACTCAGGAATTTATCTTCTCTGACATTAAATTGTTGGAACCTGTTGCTGGTTAAACTGTATTCTGTAATCCAAAAATTAGCGATCGCTCTTGAGTTAAAGGGAGCGATCGCTTTTATTTTTGGGTATTCCATGCGTAGGCGTGGCTCATCATAGATATCGCTCAATCACGTTAAGATACTTAATTAGGTGTTCCTAGCGATAATTTACTTATGAGTCAACTTGAAAACATTCAAGCTGAGTACGAAAAGTTTCCTGAAGCATTTGAGAGTGTAATCATTAGCACTGTGAGCGCCCAAGCAATACCCAATGCTAGTTATGCACCCTTTGTAATGGATGACTCCAAGAATATCTACATTTACGTCAGCGGTCTTTCGACTCATACCAAAAATATCTATGCGAATCCTCATGTTAGTGTCTTGTTTATTGAGGATGAAGCTAAGAGTAATCTAATTTTTGCGCGTCGTCGTTTGAGTTTTGATTGTACGGCAACTTTGATAGAGCGTGAAACTGACAAGTGGAATCAAATTGTTGAGCAATTTCAAGGGCGATTTGGTGAAATTATCGAGGTTTTGCGCGGCTTATCTGACTTTCGGATTTTCCAGCTAACTCCCAGTGAAGGCCGTTTTGTAGTTGGTTTTGGCGGAGCCTATCAAATCAGTGGTGATAACCTCCATCAACTTGTGCAAATCACAGGAGATGCCGAGAAAAAGCAAGGGTAAATTATGAATTATAAATTGCAAGAATTCAGCACCCAGGAGCCAAAAGTTAGAATTTAGAAAGAATCAAGTGTAATTGATACAGTGAATTTCAAGTTAGTGAGGTACACAAGCTAAGTCTAAAAGCCAGGTATAAAGCCTGTTTTACTTCTGAATTCTGACTACTGAATTCTGAATTCTGCTGTATATTGATTCATCAAATGTTCTCCCGATTCTTGAACTATTCAGACAGATGTATTCTGACCGGAGGCGGAGCGTCTCCGGCTCCGCTCCTGATTAGTTTGACTGTATGCAAATTAAACTAAACTAAACTTTTTAATTTTATGCTTCAGTTTCAACCTCCTGGCTTTGGACATAAAGTCATCCATACATCCTTGGGGGCAATGGTTTACTATACCCAAACGAATGCACCTTGGGCGATTGCTGATACTGAAGATTTACCCCCACTACTGTTTCTCCATAACTTTGGTGGTGGAGCATCTGCTTATGAATGGTCTAAAGTTTACCCGGCTTTTGCCGCTAATTACCGCATTTTAGCCCCAGATTTAATCGGCTGGGGAGAATCGGCTCATCCAGTCCGGGATTATAAAATTAGGGATTATCTCAGCACGATCGCAGAGTTTATCATCCAAACTTGTCGCCAGCCGGTGACGGTGGTAGCCTCGTCTCTCACAGCCGCTTTTGCTATCCGCCTAGCGATTGTTCAACCCAATTTGTTCAAAGGATTGTTTTTGGTGTCCCCCTCTGGATTTGATGATTTTGGACAGGGTGCTGGACGCAGACTTCCGCTTTCGGTAATCAATGCGCCTCTGTTGGACAGTTTTATTTATATGTTTGGTGCTGAAAATGAAATTGCAGTCCGAAATTTTTTACAAAGTTTTCTGTTTGCTAAGTCACAACGACTATCCCAAGAGACAGTACAGGCTTATTTAACCTCAGCACAACAGCCTAATGCCAAGTTTGCCGCCTTGGCATTTTTGCGGGGCGATCTTTACTTTGACCTGAGTTTATATATTAAGCAATTGACAATTCCCACAGTAATTTTTTGGGGAGAAAAGGCACAATTTACCAATATCAAGCTAGGACAACGCTTGGCAAATTTAAATCCAAGAGCAATTCAAGATTTTTATGCGATCGCAGATGCCGGAATATTACCTCATTTGGAAATACCAGAAGTTTTTATTGGTTTATTGCAACGGTATCTTGGGTAATTGGGGACTGGGGACTGGGGATTGGGGACTGGGGACTGGGGATTGGGGACTGGGTATGAGGGAGACAAATGACAAATGACAAATGACAAATGATTATTTAGAAAGTAACTGCGCGTTTAAGGCTTTAGTGATGCGATCGCCAGAAGCTTCTAAGTGAGCTAAGGTGTAAATATCAAGGCTTTCACCAAGTTGTTTGAGTCTGACATCAATGGCTTGTTGCAGTTGGCGCAATTCATACCAAGCCAATGTTCGACCATCTTCGGGTGTATTAGTAGTACCCAACATCATCTGTAGCAAAATATTCAGATATTCTCGTTGCAATGAACGGCGGATGCTAGAAATTGGCTTTGGTTCTCCTGGGGCTAAAACTTCTGTCCAGATGCCTGTTTGCAGAGTATCTAAGAGTTCTGGAATTGAAAGTGCTTCCCCAGGAAGAGTTTTTAATTCTATATCTTGTAAACGATTGAGGCGATCGCTGTCTAATAGCGATCGCAATATTGCACTCTGGAAACTCAGAATGCGATCGTGAATTGGATAATCAAGGCGGTTATTAGGTGCAGAACTACCCCAGTGTTCCCAACGCGACGGTGCCAGTTGATTAAGCAATTCTGGTGAAAAGTTGAAAGCATCCTCTGCAAAAACATATTCTTGTAATTTTGTCAATGCTTGGCGTTGTTTTAAAAGTGAAACTGGTACAAATGCCCAAGCAGCATCATCACTAGCATGGAGACGCCGAAACGATTGTCCACCAATGTATTTAGAAAGCAAGGAGGCGTTCCGAAAATAATATTTAAGTACTCTATTGAATTTCAAGCGCAGGTTGCTATAGCTTTCTCCTTTCGATAGATAACCCTTGTCTAGGCGCTGCCACATAAAACGAGCATTATCCATTTGCCACTGCGAATAAAGTAGCACATCACTACTCATGTCCCAGACATTTGCTAAAGGATTGATGTCCCAGATATCTTCATCAGTTGCGTAAGATAATTCTGGTTGAGGCGACGCTAATGCAATCTGCTCTAAAAAACTTTTTTCTGATTCTGGAATAATTGCCTCAAGTGTTGTTGATGGAGATATTTTATAACCATATTCAATTGCCCATTCGTCATAAGGGCCAACAACTCCTGGGAAATAGTCACCTTGCTTTACTCCCTGTGGTGCTATATTCACAGGTAGATAATCCATCACCGAACCAACTAAACCTTTTGTGTGTGTGATTTCAGTATTATTTAATTCTTCGGGCGCTAACATGGTGCTGCCATGAAAGTTGTGGCGCAAACCCAAAGTGTGCCCGACTTCATGAGCGATGAGAGAACGCAAATATTGATGCACATATTCTTTCATCGTTTCACTACTAGGTGTAGTGTTGGGCAAAATTGACAACGCCAGCGCCCCCATAGCTGCTTGATTTGAGGATTCCATGCCATAGCAGAACTCCGAGGAATAAAAGAGAGCAGGGGAAGATAAAGTGGAGAATCTATCCAGGGATTTCCCCACGTCCTTGTGTCCTCTTGCTTTTTCTTGACATGGGTTTGTCTTCAGTGATGAATTTGCCTCCATCAGTGCGTGATATTCTTGCTGAATTAAACGCAGCATATTGGCATCCACAATGATATCTGCATCCAATATTTCCCCCGTGAATGGGTTGACGCGCATCGGCCCTCTAGCAAAACCTGCATCCAAAGAATTGAACCAGCGAATAGTGTTGTAATGTACATCTGCTGGCTGCCAATCAGCATCATCTGGCATTTGCTGCACTTCAATGGCATTTTGAAATCCGGCTTTTTCAAATGCTTTGTTCCACATCAAAACGCCTTCACGAATCGCATCGCGGTATTCTAGGGGCACAGCATTTTCAATCCAATACACAATTGGTTTTTTGGGTGGAGATAAGGCAGCGTTAGGGTCAGATGGTTCTAGATTCCAGCGATTAATGTAACGTACAAATGATTCGTGAGGATTATTGTTAGAGAAATCTTGGAAAGCAGTAATAAAATATCCCACTCTGTCATCGGCAAGTCTGGGAATATAACCATTGTTTTCTCTAAGCTGAGAAAAACTGTAGTGTACCTTCAGAGTGAGTGCCCTACTATCGGGTAGAGTGACTAAATTTGATCCTTCTAATGATGAAAAACCATAAATGGAATCAATCTCTACATTTTCGGGGAAGCTGTTAACATCACCAAAATATGACTTGCGTGGGTCTAAGCGGTAATCAGCCTGTAAAGAGTATTTTAATAGGGAAGTTAATCCCGGAAAATCCTGCATTAGCAGTTCATTCAGGTTGATTAAAATATTTTTACTATTTGGATCAATAGTAGCTATTTCGAGTGAATAAAGAACTGAATCGCTAAATGAACGAGCAAGCGATCGCTTTTCTGCCCTACTTCCTGTGCGGAACTTTACATTACGCACAACAAAATGCAATCTATTATTTACTCGTCGGAAGTAGAAGATAAAATCAGAAAGAGGTAATCCACTATAAATTCCACTTTCTCCAACCCCAGATTCTAATGTCACTATAGCTAGGTAGTCTTTATTTAGTTGCTCTGGTTTAAGTTCTAAGTAAACTTTGCCCGAATCCTCACTACAATAAAGTGTGAAGAGTCCTTCTAGTTTATCTATTTTATTAAGAGTTCCATTAAATTGGCAAGAATCTTGTTTTTTAATCTCAGCAAGATTATCATCAGCAGTTGCTAAGTTATCATCTTCCGGAAGGGCATTTAATTGCTGCACATCAATATTTGAAAGGCTTGAAAGTTGGTTTGCTCCTGCATAATCAGTTGATAGGAACAAGCCATACAGTAATACTATACATATTGCTAATTTTGTTATCCAGTATTTCATCCTTTGGCTTTCCACCTGAAGCAGTTCTCGTGTTAAGGAAAAATGTGGATTAGTTTGTCGTCTGCAAGCCCTTCAAATATCTAGGGATTACGATATTAAATCCACTCATTCAGATAAACAACGCCTCTAGTACAGCACAGCAGATATTCAACTAGTGTCTCAATTAACCAGACAAATTGTTTAAGCAACTTGTTAAAGGTAGGTAAACTTCCGCCACAGTGTACTAGCGTAAGAGTCGTGTGACTATTGATTGTTATTAGTAACTCTTTAGAAATTATCCATCAAGCATCTATGTCTGTAGATAGATAACTTTTACAACTAAAGATATATGTTTTTTTTCTTTCTATCTGTATTAAAAACCAAATGTAGCATTAAAAATGTATTTAGTGCTACATTTAGCAGTCTAAGCAATCTCAAGCATAATTTTTGAAGAAGAATTCAGGAGTCAGAATTCAGAAGTCAGAATTTAGGAGTCAGAATCAAGACGCTCTCTACGAACGCGGGAGCGTGTCGCAGACAGACGCTAAAAGCGTAGCTTGCTTAAGAGTAAGAGTACGCGGACTCGCTTGCCGCCGGCGCTATCCGCCACTCGTACAAAATTAATTCATGTCTGTTTTCTGGCTCCTGAATTCTGTTTCGATAAAGCCTTTTTTCCGATTAATTGTGGAAATTTATTGTAATCTCAAGCGTTTTCTCACATCGTCAATTGGTTCTTCCCAATGGTCTTCAAAGCGGTAGCCTAATAGAAAATCAGCTTTCTTACCTAGTTCTTGCCCTTTTGCTAGATTGGCGAAAATCGCTTTTATTTGTTGGGGAGCCAGGATAGGATAGAGCAATCTAGCCAACCACAAACCGATGTGGAGCGATTTGCTGTAGTTTTGTGTAGCAGCAAAAGCAAGTACACCAATTTCTCCGGCGTAGGTGGTGTCAAAATTAAGCAAAACATGAAAAATATCGTGGGTGACCAAATATCGCAGAGCAAATAGATTACTTTTGGCAATGTCTTCTAGTTCTGGGCTGATATTTAATGGTTTTAGTTGATTTGCTCGCAGATGATTGGCATATTCTCGTCCAAAGGAGCCTTGAGGATATTGGCTTAATTGGTTCAAATCAATTGTGGGATAATATCCTACTACTGGTTGAAGTTTGGAGGCGACTGTTGGAGAAACTTTAGCACCAAAAAAATCAGATTTAAGAATTGCAATATCACCCAAATTTTCTGAATTTTTGTAAGCCAGAATTACTTTTATTTGTTGTAGTTTTTTGAGCATATCAACTTCTCACGAATGATTGAGGATTGCTAGAGTAAGTCGTCTCTTCCCCAGGATTGAAGAAGCCTTTGTTTTTCATTACTGATATATGTCTTTTGTTAGAAGGATAATTAGTTTTTTATAGTTAATCTTTATTTGTACTCCAAAAAGCAACCTATTTGGCATGATAAATTTGATTTCTAGGACGATTAGTCACATCAGTACCTTGCTTAAAGGACTTCAGATAAAAGGTTTTTTGGCTGTTGTCCTAGTTGGTTTTCTAATGCTGACAACGAATGCTGCTCCTGGGCAAAATAACACAGCCTTAAAGGAAAGAGTTCGTGAACAGATACAGCAAGATGATTCTCAAAGACCGAGAACAATCGGGGAGTGGAATAAAGAAGCTCGTGAAACGGAAGGTTCTCCTGGTGAACGACTTCAGAAGATTGGTGAAGAGTCAGCAGAAGCCTTTAAACAATTTGGCTCTGGGTACGTAGAGGGTGCTAAAAAAACTGCTCGTGATGTAGGGGATAGTGCAGCAGAAACAGGCGAAGATATCTCTAACCAAATTCGACGCTAAATGCGTTACTATAGTATGTTGGCAGCAAGTGCTAAGAACTTTTCGCCAATAAATGAGAACACGTCGGGACGCTGGTGTATAACCACCCAACTCCTCTAAATACTTGCGTAACGCGCTTATCCTTTCTGATAAGAGATTGTAGCGTTTTTGAGTTGTATAAAATATACGTCTTTATCAAGGGTGCACAGCTAGCTGTGCACCCTTACTGCGTGTTGCATCCAAAAGATAGTTTTCTGTTTCCTCGCCCCGAAGGAGGTTGGTCAAAACCTTATTATAGTAATCCGATAGCGAAGCGGTAGCGAGTCTTGTCTACGACACGCTACGCGAAGGAGCGTCTTTGATTTGGAGAATCACTCGTAGAGGTAAGGGACTGGGGACTGGGAAAAAGGAATAAAGGTGTACTGAGTTTTGTTCAAAAATCAAATATGAGTCCTATATGTGCATCTACACGTAAAATCCAGATTCATACCAGATAAGAAATAACTTTCAGTAACACTGAATAAATCGGTATAAATAAAGTGAACTAAGCTAATTGTGATTCAAATTGCATCTTTGCGTCGCCGCGTCCCCGTATCCTTCAAGCGATTGAACTATGCAACTTAAAAGCGCATCAGATTATTAAGGCTTGTGATTTTTATTTGCTAGTAGTAAAAAGACTCTTGATATAGCAGCCTCAGCGGATTTTCATAGAGGGTGGAAAAATGACAATCAATTGTAGTTATGTTTGTTTATACCTACTCATCTAAATCTCATAAAACAATAATGTATATTTTTTTACTGATTAAGTCTAAATCCGAGAACAGTGAAGTAACTGTTGAATAACCGTTTGAAAACATGAAACAATGAGGATACAGCTAAGACGGTAAAGAAAAAAAACAGATAGATAATTAGCGATATGAAGCAATCTAAGAGCACGCGAAGACGAGGACTTATCCTAACGATCGCTGGGTTGAAGCGTTTACAGGCGTCGATTCTGACGATGGAAAAGGTACAAAATAATGGGCATCGCTTCACTCTAGAAGATTTAGGCGATCGCATGAATGTTTCTACCAAAACTCTAAACCGATTATGGTCATTGAATACAGGCGTGGATCAAAAAACCCTAAAATTATGCTTTAGCGCCTTTAACTTAGAATTACGCAGGGAAGACTATACAGTTCTGAGTGAACCGAATAATACTGAGAACTTTCAAACTCTCTCACTGAGTTTAGACACAGAAGAACAAAAGTTATCTCCGTCTTTATCCTTGGATTCATTTGTTACTCAACACCATAACCTACTCGAAAATCTTTGGTCATACCCAGATGGCCCCGTAGCTCTAGATTCGCCCTTCTATGTCGAACGCCCCCCCATTGAGGAACTAGTCTATCGAGAAATAATTCAACCAGGCTGTGTGATCCGGATTCGAGCGCCAAGAGAGATGGGTAAAACTTCTCTTGTGCTGCGGCTGTTAGCCTTTGCCAAGATGCAAGGTTATAGCCCGGTGAATGTGAATTGCAGCCAAATCGATTCAAGCTGTCTGACAGACTTAAACAAGCTTTTGCGTTCTCTTTGCTGGCAAATTGCAACAGAATTAGGCATTGATCCTAAGTTAGATGAAAACTGGGATGAGGAAATAGGTTGTAAATTGAGTTGCAGTGTATATTTGCAATCTTATTTGCTCAAACAGAGTAAAAATCCAGTGGTTTTAGTCTTAAATGAGGTTGATCGCTTTTTTGAATATCCTGAAATTGCTCGAGAGTTTTTTGGTTTGTTGCGCTCTTGGTATGAGGAAGCACGACAAGATAACAACTTGCAGAAATTGAGGTTAGTGGTGGTTTACTCTACAGAAGTATATGTCTCTCTGGATATCAACCGCTCCCCATTTAATATCGGATTACCGATCCGTTTACCAGAATTTACTGAGTATCAAGTAAAATATTTAGCTCATCGGCATGGGCTGGACTGGACTTCTAATAAGGAAGTTAAGCAACTAATGTCTCTCGTGGGGGGACATCCAGCGCTAATTCGGATTGCTTTGTATTATCTCTGCTGTCAAGGGATTACTTTAGAAGAACTGATGCAGGATGCGATCGCTAACGGTGGTATCTATCGTTATCATTTATGGCGACACTGGGCAATTCTGCAAGAAAATCCCAGTTTGGTAAAGGCATATGTTGAAGTTGTGGCCGCAAAGCAAAGCATTTCTCTGAATCCCATTGACACTCATAAGCTCGAAAGCTTGGGGTTGATCACTTATGAAGGCGATCGCATCCTACCGCGTTGCGAACTCTACCGTGCTTACTTTAAAAAACAACTAGGCGTTGCTGAATTTGAATATAAATCATTGCAAAAACGTGCCTGAGAAAAAATTAACAGATACTCTTTTTCTCGCGCTCACCTTACTCCTACAATACAAGCAAGTTAGAAAGAGTGTCTCCGTAGCGCAGCTTTTCGTAGAGAAGGGAAGGAGAAGTTCGAGCGGCAACTTCCTCCGCTCAGACTTCTCTTGAGCGTGATTTTTTTAGAACGGATTGTTAAGTTATGAGGTGAAGTGTTTTGGTCTATGAGCCAGATAAAAAGCCTTTTTTAATCATAAATTCTGACGATATCCGTCTTTATTTTGCTCTAGCTTAGAGCTGATGATTTTAGTATTTCCAAGGAAAAAAAATTAATTAGCTGACCAATAAAGCTGATAATCCTCAATATGAAATTTTCCATTATTGGAAGACATTTTGAAAAAGAAGTAATAATCTCCTGGCTCCCAAATACTAAATTCTTGCTCTTGTTCTTGAACATTAGCTGTCGAACCACCATTAGGGATAGTCATACTAGCAGTTTGTGTTCTGTTATATGCTCTCATAAGAAAAACTTCTAGCAGGCAGAAACCCTGTAGTTCAGCCGAATAACGAATTTTAAAACGGATTTTTCCTCCATCCCGTAGGGTCTTTTTAATAGAGAAATTTTCGCTTTGAATGAGATTACCAGACAGATAAATGTCTTGACCTTGCGTTAACATATAGCTTTGACTTTGATTGAGTGAACTCATGATTTTTCCCTCCAAAAAGAATAGATTCTATTGAGATAATTGTATTCTTGTCCAATGTTTTTTACTGTCGCGTTTGTATTTTCTCGCCATCAGCAAGAAAACGCAATGACAGATAAGACAGTTAAGAAGACAGTTAAAAAATAAATTCTGATGGGTGAGCGCAATCTAGAAAAATAGAGATTAAAACAATTCGCAATTCGCACTCTTGCTACCGCTTCGCTATCGCAATTATGTTTTGTAACGGGGATTTAACCCCGACACAAAACGTGCTGCCTATCTTGCTGGGGACTCAAACCCCCAAAGTTCGTTGAACAGTCAGATTTTTTAGGGTGGTGGTAAAGTTACCTTGTTCTGCTGTTGGAATGAATGAGATAATTGCTTCACACGCCGCAACAACGATTACACCAGCTGATAAAAATCACAGCCTTCTAAACTCTTGCAGGTTTTTCAAATCCAATTTAAAGTCTTTAACTTTAACTTGAAATCTAGGCAATATACTTCTGGCGTGGATGATTAGGTTGATGAGGATAGAAGTAGTTAATAAGACCTGACGCAATCAAGGCGCGAATTATTTTTAGAAGATCACGATAATTGCGTTTAACACAAATAAGTAGTTACAAACTTTAGTCTGACTAAATTATTAGAAAACATGGACGGTGTAATGCTTGCTTTAGTAAAACTTGATATTCTTCATCCTCAACTCGATAAGCACCAAACCTCTCCAAGTGAGGATTCATCATTTGGGCATCAAAAAATACAAATTTCCTTTGACGCAATCTTTCCACCAACTTTACCATCGCTACCTTTGAACCTTCAGGAATGCGGTAAAACATCGACTCGCCAATAAAAGCCCCACCAATAACAATCCCTAAAATTCCCCCGGCTAGTTCGTCACCTTGCCAAGTTTCAAAACTATAAGCATAACCACTCTGATAAAGTAGCCAGTAAATCTTTTCCAATTCTGGTGAAATCCAAGTTGTCTCTCTGTCTGCACACCCAGCCACCACAGCTTGGAAATCCCGATTAATATCCACAGTAAACCGCTCTTGATTCAGAACACGCTGCAAAGACTTGGGGTAGCGAAACCGTTCATCCAAAGGAATCAAAGTCCGATCGTGACTTCCGTACCAACTCAAGCGATCGCGTTCATCAGCCATGAGAAAATAGCCTTGTGCATAGCCCTCAACAATAGCGGCGATATCATATTGCATAAATAAATATAAAAAAACACTCTTAGAAACGCAATTTGATGTTAACAGTCAACCTCCGCGTTCCTCTGCGTTTAAAAAAAATGACTCAGCCGAATCCTGGTACAGCTAACTGTTAAAATAACATAGCGTCTATTATTTCAATGCTAAATCGACCATTCTTAAATACTACATTATGCCATTCCTCGTCATCCATCTCGTCATAGTGTAGGTAGCCATCGCGGAATGCACAAACACGTTTAGGTTCAAGAAGCAATAACTCCCAAAACGCCTTGGCAATACGTTCATAAATCTCAGTTGATGAGTCGTCTGGATAAAAACGCAGTCCAGTACGAAGGTTGTAGTCTTCACAGATGAATGGATATGCTATCCAGTCTCCATTTGACCCTAGCTCACAAGCCACGAACATTTGCTCGATGAGTGCATATTTGTAGTCTGGAATAGACAAGCTTATCAAAATATTAGAACCAAATATGGCTGGAATTCTAGCCCGTACCCATACTGCATTAACTGATTCTCCAAATAGATCGTGACATCTCTGTAAAATACTTGGAGGTTGTCCCTCAATGTAGTCCGAAAGAGGAAACATTACATCTTCTCCAACCCTCTGATATGAGATGATTTCTACTTCGCTACCCAAGTCACCCAATAGCGCAATAAAAACAAACCCACCATTCTGAGCGCATTGTCCAAGAATCTGATGAAACCATCCATGTTTGATAACAATGGAAACCATCAATCAAACCACTTCTTCAATATTAATAATTTTGTCATTATTTATACTAAGTTACAAGAACGTTGCAACGCTTGCTGAAGTAGCATTTGATATTCTTTATCCCCAACCCGATAAGCACCAAACCTCTCCAAGTGAGGATTCATCATTTGGGCATCGAAAAACACAAATTTTCTCTGACGCAATCTTTCCACCAACTTTACCATCGCTACCTTTGAACCTTCGGGAATGCGGTAAAACATCGACTCGCCAATAAAAGCCCCACCAATCACAATCCCTAAAATTCCCCCGGCTAATTCGTCACCCTGCCAAGTTTCAAAACTATAAGCATAACCATTCTGGTAAAGTAGCGAATAAATTTCTCGTAATTCCGGTGAAATCCAGGTTGTCTCTCTGTCAGCACAGCCAGCCACCACAGCCTGAAAGTCTTGATTAATCGCCACAGTAAACCGTTCTTGATTCAGAACACGCTGCAAAGACTTGGGGTAACGAAACCGCTCATCCAAAGGAATCAAAGTCCGATCGCGACTTCCGTACCAACTCAAGCGATCGCGTTCATCAGCCATGAGAAAATAGCCTTGTGCATAGCCCTCAACAATAGCGGCGATATCATATTGCATAAATAAATATAAAAAAACACTAGAGAAACGCAATTGATGCTAACAGTCAACCTCAGCGTTCCTCTGCGTTTCCCTCCGCGTCCCTCTGCGTTAAAAAAAATGACTCAACCAATTCCACCCATCACCCTACCACCGCCTGAAAATCCGTTGCTCGAAGGTGAATGGTTACGAGAACGCTTACAACGGTGGCTAGATACAGAATTTATCCCCGAAGCAGTAAACCAAAATATTGCCCAACGAGCCGCACAGATTTTTGTGCGTCAACGGATGGAAGGAGAAAATGACCTTGGTTCTCTGGTAATTGCCATTGTTACAGAGATGCAGTCCTATGATTTTTCCAATAGCTTCTACGGAGAGTTTGCGATCGCCAACGCCGTCAGCGATCTACTCTTAGAAAGTCTGGGAATTGATAAATGTTGTGGCCAATAATATTTTGTCATTTGTCCCTTGTCATTAGTCCTTTGTTATTTACCAATGACTAATGACTAATGACTCTTGACTACCAACTAGACTTAACAACTCCAGGCAAAAGACCTTCATGCGCCCATTCCCGCAGCACGTTCCGAGACAACCCAAAATCGCGGTAAACGCCTCTAGAACGACCAGTCAACCAGCAACGGTTGCGGTGGCGGGTGGGCGCACTATTCCGGGGTAGCTGTTGAATCTTCCGGTGGATTTCTAGCTTATCCAAAGGAGATGCTGCACTTCTGAACTCTTCCAAAAGAGCTTCCCGTTTGTCAGCATACTTTTCTATCAACCTGGTGCGCTTTTTCTCGCGCTCAATCATGCTCTTTTTAGCCATATATTCTCTAACTTATTTAAAGACACCGTTTTCCATTCTACAGTCTCTCCATCAATTCTGGCGCTACTTGTGTCGCTTATCCTACAACCACTGGCTTATTTGCAGCAGGACATAAATCGGCAAGCTCACAAGCAATACAGGCGGGAGAGCGGGCTTTACAAATAGCACGACCGTGATAAATCAGCCGAATTGACCAATTTTCCCAATCAGGCTGAGGCAATAAACCCATTAAATCTTGCTCAATCCGAACGGGGTCTTTTGCTTCAGTTAAACCCAAACGTCCGCACAGGCGCTTGACGTGAGTATCTACTGTCACGCCAGCATTAATGCCATAAGCATGAGCCAAGACTACATTTGCTGTCTTCCGCGCCACACCTGGAAGCTTTAACAACTGTTCCATTTGGTTGGGAACAACAGAGTCAAATTCAGTAACAATCATCCGACAGGCGGCTTGAATGTTCTTGGCTTTATTGTGATAAAACCCAGTTGAACGCACCAAACTTTCTAATTCTACTAAGTCAGCGATCGCTAAACTCGCGGCATCAGGAAATTTACCAAATAAAGCTGGTGTCACCTTATTTACCCGCTCATCAGTACATTGGGCCGAGAGAATCGTTGCTACCAACAGTTGTACTGGCGTTGAGTAGTTCAAAGAGCAAGTAGCATCTGGATAAAGACGCTTCAGACGAGTTAAAATTTCTAGCGATCGCTGCTTTTTAGATAACGATTTGCGCGTAGTACTCACTGGAATAATTTTTGTACCCACTCCAATTGACTAGTTAATTGAGTAGTTTCTTTGACGATCAGAAAAATTCCTAAGCCTAAGAGTAACACCAAGCCTGTTTGCATTACACCTTCTTGAATGCGGCTAGGCACAGGCTTACCGCGCAAACCTTCAATCAGCAGAAAAGCCAGTTGTCCACCATCCAAAGCTGGCAAAGGCAAAATATTGATAATAGCCAAGTTAATGCTGATAATTGCCGCAAAAGACAACAGATTTACAGTATTGTCTTCAGCTAATTTCGCACCAATTTTGACAATATTAACTGGCCCAGAAACTTGCCCAGCAGTTTGTTGAAAGTTGGTAATTAACTGGCCAAAACCGCTTAGTGTACCAACAAATAATTGTTGAAATCTATTAGCAGCAAGACCAAAAATTTCAAAAGGACTATTAGGACGGCGATAGATTGCTGTAGCATTTGGACTAAGTGCCACACCAACTACACCTTTGCCATCGGCTCCTAGTTTTGGTGTTAATTTCAGAGTTTGTTGTTGGTTTTCACGCAGAATTTTCAGTTCGATTTGCTGATTGGGATGAGTTTGAATTTCTTTTGTCAGCAAAGGAGTTGACTGATCAGAAGCCGGGAGTTCCTGACCATTCACAGCCAGAATAATATCACCTTCTCTAATTCCTGCTTGGTAGGCAACAGATTCTTGATTAACAGGCTGTACAAGAACACCAGCTTGATAGTTTAATTCCTTGGGAATACCAACGATACCCAATTGCAGAGCCAACACAAAATAAGCAAATATTAAATTTGCGATCACACCGGCACTGATGACGATCGCCCGGTCTAAAACTGGACGGTTACGCAGCAAATTTGGGTCATTGGGTGGAACATCGCTATCGGGGTCATCATCGGGAAAGCCCACAAAGCCGCCCAAGGGAAAAGCGCGGACAGCATATTCGGTTTGTGAACCTTGGTACTTTAAAAGAACTGGGCCAAAACCCAAAGAAAAACGGTTAACGAGAATGCCTTGAGAACGTGCTGCAACAAAATGTCCCAACTCGTGTACCAAGATCAAAACAGCCAAGACTGCGATCGCTGCTAAAACTGACATAGAGCAAATTAGTGAAAATATTAAGCTATAGTTATCTCCATTCTAATTGGGCATTGAGTATTGGGTATTGGGTATTAGTCATTGGTCATTGGTCATTGGTAAATAACAAAGGACAAATGACTAATGACAAACTATAAAACTTCACGTCCCAAGTAAGGTTGCAACACTTCTGGTATCCTTACCGTCCCATCAGATTGTTGATAATTCTCCAAAATTGCTGCCATCGTCCTTCCCACAGCCAAACCCGAACCATTGAGGGTATGTACGAACTGAGTGCCTTTCTTCCCCGCCTCTTTGAAACGAATATCAGCCCGTCGCGCCTGAAAATCTATAGTATTGGAACAGCTAGAAATTTCGCGGTATTTGCCAGAAGAAGGCAACCAAACCTCTAAATCATAAGTTTTGGTAGAGGCAAATCCCAAATCCCCAGTACTTAAATTTACTACTCGATAAGGCAACTGCAATGCCTGTAAAATTGCTTCTGCATTCCCCACCAATTTCTCCAATTCATCAAAAGACGTACTGGGTTCGACAAATTTCACCATTTCCACCTTATTAAATTGATGGAGGCGAATTAATCCCCGCATATCGCGTCCATAACTACCAGCTTCACGGCGAAAACAGGGAGTAAAAGCACAGTGGTAAATAGGTAAATCTTCAGCAGCGAGAATTTCACCCCGGTAGAGATTTGTAACTGGAACTTCCGCCGTAGGAATCAGCCACAAGTCATCATCAGCGCATTTAAAACTTTCTTCAGCAAACTTGGGTAACTGACCGGTCGCTGTTAAAGACTCAGTATTCACTAATAGCGGCGGACTGACTTCGACATAGCCAGCTTGAGTATGGAGACTAAGCATAAATTGAATTAATGCCCTCTCCAATGCTGCACCAGCGCCTATCAATGTCACAAAGCGACTTTGGGCAACTTTTACAGCCCGTTCAACATTGAGAATACCCAGCTTTTCGCCAATTTCCCAGTGAGGCAGAATATTCGGATTTTGAGGAATGTACTCATCACCCCAACGGCGTACTTCTACGTTATCTTCCTCATTCTTTCCAAGGGGTGTAGAGTCGCTTGGCAAGTTAGGAAGTGCCAACACAAGTTGGGCAATTTCAGCTTTGAGTTCTTTTTCTTGGGGTTCCAATTGACTCAAAGTAGCTTTAACAGAGTTCCCTTCATCCCGCAAAGCTTGAATTTCTGGGTCTTGAGGATTGATCCCAGATTTAATCTTCTGCCCGACAATTTTACCGATTTCGTTGCTACGGGCTTGGAGTTGACTACGCGTCCCCTCAATTTCCCGTTGTTGCCGATCTAACTGTAAAATCGGTTCAATGTCGTATTTACCACTACGACTATTCAATCGTTCTTGAACTAATTGCGGATTTTCCCGTATTTGCTTGATATCCAGCACAGATTTTTCTCAGTTTTTAACCTATTATCTACCTGCCAACACATCAGCATATACTGATTTTGGCTTGCCGTGATCAGAAAAGCAACCATAAAAATTTAGCCCTGCCAATATCTTGCCAGGGCTAGAAAAATTTAAAATCCAAAATTTAAAATCCAAAATTTGGTATTACTCCTCTGATTTTCCAGACCCCTGAGTGGTTGCAGGTGAGGGCAGCCAGTAGGCAAGTACGCCTGATAAACCACTCCAATACACTGCTTGGTTTTGGCTATTATCGCGTTCCATAAAGATCAGGGAACTACACAATCCAATCATCAATGTACTAAAAAGTACTTGTATACCAAACTTCCAAATTTCTAGTTGTTTCATAATGGTAATACCTCTAATAAAGATTAAATCACCCTAATACAGCACTTCCGGCGGCTATGAGGTACATCGTCAAAGCTGAAAGCTATGATAGAACTGGGTCAAGAGGAAAACTGTATTACATAACAGCCAGAAGTGCTGTAATGGTTCTGTTATCACGTAAGAATTCAGGAGTTAGAGTAGTTAAATAATTAGGAGAAAATTTGATCCATAAATGCATTAATCATGCTACATTCCTTTTAAATTATGACTTCTGTTAGCGATAGCGGGGCGTTTAGCCCATTCTGGGTGCTGAATTTTGACGTTATCACTCTGTAGACGGATGTTAATATTAAGTAACTAGTATTAGTCTTCACGCTGTACTTTGATAATTTCGGAAAAGTACAATGGACATATTTAAATTATTCGTCATACAACCTCTGAAAAATAGAGGAAAAGAAGTCAAAAGAATTACTTGATTTTGACTTTTACCTTTTCTTCCGACTCCTCTGTTTAAGGTCGGTTAATGCGATTGAGTAACCAAAGCGACGCCACAAGCCCTGCAAAATGCGCTGAGACAGTGTTGGTATTTGCCTGTACAACAAGCATATCTAAACCGCTAATAATTCGGGTAGGGTCAAAAAATTGGGTAGTTATAGCTTGAGGAGATATGGATCTTGCTACCAGTGTTCCAACGATCGCTTGTGCCCCCAAAAGAGTCACTAGCGTTCCCCCTAAATTCACCCACAACCCTAAGCGTAATACTTGCACAGTCTCACTTTTCCGAGGGCGGTTGCTGGGATTGGAAGATTCAAGTTGCTTACCAATTCTGGTGTAACGGTAAGCTAAATAAATCCCCCCACCCAAAACAACCAATCCACAAATTGCTAAAAATACGCCAAAGCCAGTCCCAGGATTATTACTAGGACTGCCAGTTCTTTGATTAAAGATGGCAAATAGCAACACAATTATGCTAGAAACAACGCCTAGTACTAGCTGAATCCAAAAGCTAATCCAACCCGTAAGGCGAAAGGTTTGGGCAATAGCCCGTAGAGAAGTGGAAGATGATGGGGCATCAGGAGTTTGTGACATAGTTCACCAATGTGCTGGGCGCTTGATTAAAGGACACGGGGACGCGGGGATACGGAGACACAGAGAGTTATTTCCCCTCATCCCCGCGTTTCCCCGTCTTCTTTCTGACTTTTTATGCTATCTGGAAAACCTGTTTCTAAATCTCTTCCTTCTAGGAAACATACTTTGAATTTTCCCCTTCCCGCATTGGGAAGGGGTTTAGGATATTAGGTTTTTCGTGGGCTTTCCATAAAATAACGTGAAAAGTTAGGTCTTCTTCCTCGCGCCTTTAGGTCTTCTTTGATAAATTTACTATCACGCTTGCCAAATGACACAAGAGATTCTCTTGTTGAAGAAATTAGTAACATTTAATGCTTAAGTGTTTATACTGCCGTAGCAGCTTTAAACCAGACATCTCCCTTAGCGTAAGCTTTTAGAATTCGCATTGGGAAAATCACTGTAAAACAAAGTGTTTATTAACTTTTACAGACAAAATAGCATTTTACCTGTAAAATTTTTTCGATGGCATTTTATTGCTTAAGCGGTTCTAACTAGTTTGGCATCACTTGACACCAAGATAGTGACTTTACCACTGTCTGTTCGCTCCTCACCACACCGTATCGAGCTTGGGTAGGAATACATTATTTTCTACCCCTAAAACTCGCAAACTCTTCCCACAACTTCACAGATGTGGGTGATTATTTGGTGTTTACGCAATGGATATCTAGTCTAAGTAGCTTTATCTGTATTACTCGCTTGGTAGTAGCACTGTATACTGACTACAAGGATTGTAGACCTTACCCTAAGGCATTTTTTTAGCCATTCACTAACCATGAAACTTGAGGATATATATCAATTCTTTGAAAATCCTCCGCCAACTTACCTTTGTCAAGAACTAGCAGTTTGTTACATCCTGTCTGTTTTATTACAAGGTGAATCCTACGGAACCGAGTTGATCGAGCAATTAGAAACTGAATATCCCATCTACCGGCTTTCAGATACCGTACTTTACAGTGCAATCAAATTTCTGGAAGATCAAGGGGCAATCACTGGATATTGGAAGAAACTCGAAGGACGGGGACGCCCCAGGCGTATGTACCAAGTTTCTCCCGAATGGCAAGTTCAAGGTCAGGATTTAGCTTTTCTTTGGCAAGACTACATCAATAGGAGGACAAAGTAAGACGATTTTGGATTTTGGATTTTGGATTGTGGAAGAGTCCCTAGCGATCGCTTTTTGGCGCTCCATTTCTCGCAATCATTGTTCAAACTGGTATAACGAATAATTGATAATGAATAAGTCTCCTCCAGTCAAACACTAACAATTAGTTATGGATACTGCTATTCTGCCATCTACTTTCCTGTTAACCTTGTTGTTATCCGTTGGGCTGTTTTTCTTTATTCGTGCCTCGACTAAAGACCGCATAGAAACAGCGCAACTGGTATCTGAGCAAGACGAAGCTGTTTTAATGTCTCAATTAAAAGAGTATTTTCGCTCGCGGTCTTACCGAGTGGCAGCGGTAGACCGAGAACAAAACAAGGTGACTTTTGAAGGTAATGTTCGCCCCAGCTGGTTCTTAGCTATATTTCTAACTTTACTGGCAGCTATTGGGATTATTTGTCTATCTTTGGTGGTATACCTGCTTTTTCCTAGCCTCAGTACCATTGTTCTGGCTATGGTACTGCTGTCGCCTTTAAGTGGTCTATTTTATTGGAAAAAATCTGAAAGACTTGAGAAGGTTTCGCTCAAAGTAGAAACAACTCAGAGCGAACAAACCTCCTCAAGTAAGATAACCGTAGTAGCCCATCGAGATGAACTCAGTGAGTTACAAAGGACTCTACAGCTAAAGCCTGGGATATAATTGTTGATTTTTCTGACCATCTTTTAACTATGATATGCAGACTTCTGACCTGACCTACTCTTTAGGCAATGGAAAGTAGGAAGGAGGAAATCAAGAACATTGCTTTGTCAGTTTTCCCCACAACTTGTGTTGTGGGGAAAAAATTTAAATTAATTAACTTAAATTCATTGACAGAGCTTGCCTAACAATCTACGGCATAGAGCGCAACTTCACTAGCGCTTTTAAACGCGCTTGGCTCTATACCTACTCCCTTCTGCATCATCAAAATAGTGTCAACCCATGCAATGTAGCGTGGTTTGAGACAAGTTTACTTTCCAACTACCTGGACTAGACTTACTGGCAAATCAGCTACAAACTAAAAAAAAATTAAATTTTGCATAAACTTAGCAATTTTGCCAGTTAATAATAGTCAGGAGCCACACTCAATGCTTAAGATGACCATCTATGGTTCACCGACTAGCTAAAGCAAGAGGTTCTTGACCTGGCGAAGGTTCTAACACCCTCAAGCTAGGAAACAAGAAATGGTTTTCCTCTACGTATTGAGCACCAAACAGTCCCTTTTCTGCCCAGAAATAACGATCTGTGGTGTGTTCATTTCGCTTTACGAGTAGCAATGCCGGTGGCAAAATCCCTTCAGCTTGAATGAATCTTCTCGCTGCTGTCACAGGCTTTTCTTCGCCACTTTCGATGCTATATTGAGGCACATGTTCCAAAATTCGCCGTCCTTCCTGACGACGACGACTCTTCCTTTTGCGTCTCCTTGCCAATCTATTGTCCTCCTCTTTCAAGCTATAGATTGTAGTGATAGCTACAAAATCCGTCGTCATTATATAGGTTCTAGTTCAAAATATCAATACTTTTTAACCTTTTCATGTAAGAAAGTTAATATCTTTGAAAATAGATAAACAGAACCACCTAAAGATATAATCCCCTGGTACAAACCATCTCTGAGAAAATTTTAGTTAAGCTTTATTAAATGAGTGAGGTAAAAATTAAGTATCCTCTCTTACATCATGCCTCAAAATCTGTAATCTTGAGCAAGAGCTAAAAAATGTTAATGTCTGCCAGTTCCGATTTTCTTGCTCTGTGTCGAGAGCAAATAGCGCTACTAACCCAAGGGCTGGGAGCAACTTTAAGTATTGTGTACCTAACACAAGAATTGGTAGAGACTCCTTCAGGTGATGCAAAACTGATTCCTGTGGTAATTTACCCGGAAACAGCATTATTACCGCCAGGGGAGCTAACTGCTGAGGCGACAGTACACAAGCAGCTTCAAGTTGGAAATGTGTTTGTATTACCCAATGATCAGAGAAAATTATTGACAGCAGGATCAGAATCTCCAACCTCATCACAGGGTTCGGAGATACCAGATGCATCTCAACCCCATCTCAAAGAGGAATACCTATTTAGTGGAAACCAAATTGTTTTACCTCTAATTTATGAGGGTGTGATGATGGGCTTACTGGTGACAAGTAGGCAAGATCGGGCATGGAATGAAAACGAGGAAAGTCAGATTCAACGAATAGCTCAAACATTAGCGATCGCTTGTATTTTAGATCAACGACGAGCATGGTTTGAGCAGCAGTTACGTGAGCAACAAATACTCCAAGAAAAACAGCGGGATTTGTTAGATAACCTATTGCATCAGTTTCGTAACCCATTAACGGCGTTGCGGACTTTTGGCAAACTGCTATTAAAAAGACTACGACCAGCAGATGCCAATCGGGATGTAGCAAGTAGTATTGTGCGCGAAAGCGATCGCCTGCAAGAATTACTGCAACAATTTGAGCAAGTAATTGACTTGACAGAGGCAGATTTAGCACCACTACATCTTGCAGAAGATGAAGTATTTGTAGAAGCAACTATCCAAAAAGACGCTAAACCACCGTTATTATTGCCAGGAACGGGAGATAAAGCAGTTGACTGCTCGCTAGCGGATATATTAGAACCATTATTAATATCAGCCAAAGCGATCGCTCAAGAGCGAAAGCTAAAACTAATCACTGAAATTCAACAGAATTCATCTCTAGTACGTGCCAACGTCAAAGCATTACGAGAAGTGTTAACTAACATTATTGATAATGCTTTAAAATACACTCCCACTGGTGGGAAAATTTTGATTCAGGCGGGGCAAGAAAAAGCTAATTTTCAGGGAATTGTCATCAGTGATAACGGGCCTGGCATTCCACCCGAAGATTTAGAACATCTTGGAGAACGTCATTATCGGGGTGTACAAGCGCAAACAGAAATCCCTGGCACAGGTTTGGGGTTAGCGATCGCTAAACAACTAATAGAGCAAATGCAGGGCGAAATCGAGGTTTTCAGCCCTGCAATCAACTCTAAGCTAACTTCACCCGATGCGCCGGGGACTACATTTATTATTTGGTTGCCCGAAGTTCAAAATTAGTCATTTGTCATTTGTCATTTGTCATTAGTGAATAACCAATGCCCAATGCCCCATGCCCCATGCCCAATGACTATCTTACTGAAACCAACAAGTTCTGATTGATGGTCATTTGTAGATCGGTATCTGGGTCAATTGCTACTAAGTCAACGCTATTTCTGCCGAAGAACAGACCAATCAATGCACCGATACCAGCGCCACCCAAGACTTCTTCTGTGGCAATGGCGCGATCGCCTGTAACAGCAGATACCGCCGCAGCTGCACCTGCGCCCAATACGGTATTTCTGATAATTGAACCAGTACTAGTACCTTTGTTGACGGTTTCAGTTTTGGTAATCACGTCAGAACTAGCGTTCAGTTGATACTCTTGACCACTGGTCAAAACTAGTTTCTCGGCAACGAATTGAGAACCGCCTGTAGCAGGTTTGAGTTGACCAATAACTTGACTACCAGCAGGAATCACTACAGATCCATCTTGCGTAACTACGTTTTGGGATACTGTCAATGTCAAAGGCGCTGTTTCGTCCTTTGTAACCAGAATTTTTTCTGCCTTGTCATACTTCACAGGAATAGCAGTCCCTTGGGGAATTGTGACTGATACAGGTGTTGGGGTAGTAGACCCAAGAGCCACGACATAAGGCGAGTTAATAGCTGAGGCTTGATTAGAGCTAACTAATGCTTGATAGATGAAGGCTGCTACCTGGGCGCGAGTGGCGGTTGCAGTTGGATTCAGGAAGTTCACATTAGGATAGTTCACCACAATTTGCTTTTCAGTTGCGGCTGCGATCGGGCTACGGGCATAGCTAGCGATGTTAGAAGCATCGTTGAAGTATTGCAGAGTGCTTTCAGTATTGCCGATGGGACTATATTCCAGACCGTTCGCAAGGGAAACTAAAACTTGTTGGCGAGGAATAGCCTGGTTAGGCTCAAAGCGATTTCCAGGATAACCTGACAAGAAACCAATGGTATAAGCTTGCTGAATTGCACTGGATGCCCAATAGTTGCTAGGCACATCAGCAAAATTGATTCCCTGCCGTTGCGGTGCTTTTTGGAAAGCTTTGTTGACCATAGCGGCAAATTGAGCGCGTGTCACCGCTTCTTCAGGGCGGAAGGTGCCATCAGGAAATCCAGCAATTACGCCTCGCTGAGACAATTGTTGAATAAATTGTGCTGCCCAATAGTTAGATGAAACGTCAGAAAAAGTAGTTTGAGCAAAAGAAGGTGCAGCTGTGATGAAGGGCGCTACAGTACCAACTGTGACGCTTAAAGCCATGAGTGCAGCTGTTTTAGATTGCCAACGATTTAAGTTAAACATTATTTTTTACTCCAGTACAATTAGTTTTTTTACTTGTTAATTAATTAGACATTTCCTAAAGTACAAGGTTCCCAATTTTTTCTGCTTTTTGTAAAAACCATTACCTTAGTCATACAGTCATAATCAAGAAGTCTATGTCAAACGAAGTAGGTAATAGAAGTAGTAGTCTGTCAAGTTTAAATTGATGAGCAAACAAGCTCGTAGTAAGGACTTCAGTCCTTATTTTCTAAGCACTAAAGTACTTACTACAAACCCACAAACTAGCTTAAAAAAGTAGTAGTGTAATTACCCTATGAACTCTGAACACAATTAAATCAGTGTTCTAATAAACATCAGTACTGAGTAAGACGATGCAGAGATAGAATAGTTGCTGATAAATAGATTTTTTATGGTTAAAAGTGAAAGCGATCGCACACTATAGTTAAAGTGGCGATCGCATATAAGGAATGATTAAATTCACAACTTGAATGAAGTTAAATCTAGTAACGAGATGGTGGTACTAAATTCAAGTTAGAATTCAGCGTGAGCCTTAAATCCTGTGCAGGTCTGAGGACAAAAGCATTTCCTTCTTTTTTCCGCAACAGGACACTCGCACCTGCACCCGCAGCTCCACCGAGAACAGGTTTTAAATCGTCAACTCTGCGGTTCCCAGTAATTAGTGAACCTAAAAGACCAGCACCCGCACCAATAGCTGCATCAGTTAAAACCTGACCTGTGCTGGGCCCCTGTGAAACTTTTTGAGTTGTGGTATATGTGCGAGAAGTTGCATTAATCGACTGACGCTGACCATTAGAGAATTCTAATTCTTGCGCTACAAACCTTACGCCTTTTCCTTGGTTATCATCATCTCTTGTATCTCTGGAATAACTATCTAAGTCAACAGATTCTAGCCGTCCATTTATTTTAGTACCAGCAGGAATTAAGACGTTTCTATTTCTGTCGATAATGTCATTCGCTATTCTCAAGGTTAGAGACTTACTTTCGCCAGGAGCAATAGTGATTGTTTCTTTTTCGTAGGTGACAGGTAAAGCAACACCAGAAGGAATAGTAACGTTTCCATATTGTCCAATTCTGTCTTGCCCAATTCTGTATTGAGCATTAGCAGGAGCCAAGCTCAATAGAGGGCTAATGACGCTTGTGGTAACTGCCATTGCCATAAGTGCAGCAGTTCCAGATTTCCATTGATGTAGGCGAGTCATAAGAGGGTTGTCCTTTGTGTATGTGATGTATGTAATGACGGGGATGCACTGAGTTTGTTTCTGATTGTTTTTGAACCTGTCTATAGGCGTATTCCGCAGATAAAAGTACTTATATTATGATGTGGAGTCTCTGCGATCGCATAGGTGTAGCCCGTCGTAGACATCGTTTCTCAGAATTTGTCTTCTGCTAATGTGTGTTACTAAAATCAGAAGCAAGACACTCATAAGACTTAAAATGAGTATTATTTTGTTCCCAAATACTGTTTTATTACTTATGTTCACATATCTAAGCCATTGATATAGAGGGGAATGCTCTGATTGTGAACTCTTACTTCTATTTTAGATTAATTTCCTAGGACTTGGAAAATATTTTCGCTTTCTTTTAGAAATGCTAAAGTCAATTTATAGAGTAATTTCTGATGTCAGCGAGTGAAGTGCGATACTTGATTATTAACGCACTTATTACTCTAGGTTTACTTGGTAATAGGTTCTATGATGAAGATAGTGGCAATTGGTACATTAAAGATACCAGCCCAGTCTTACCGCTACGGTTTTACAAAAGGGTGATATTGTTCCGATTAGTTGGGACTTGTAATTATGGCAAATTGGACTGAAATGCAAAAACAAAAGTATGCTAGGTTCCAAGAAATTTTAGAAATTGGGAAACAGCGTTATGTGGATGCTGGTGGTAATCCTCAACGTTATCGAGCAGGTTTTAAAGGTCAAGATTACTTGACAGATGAAGAGAGAAAAGAAGCTACCAAAATCATGCGGCAAATGTTTGGTATTTCCATCACAAATGGTTATGTCTATTGTCAAGGGTCTTCTTGGCAGTTGCCTGAGAATTCGCTATTAGGTAAAAAGCAAGTCTAATAGCAACAAATAGGTAATGAATATAACACATTGTTGACCTTTGTTACTGAAAGATAATGGGTGTTTAAGCTTGCTGCTGACGCTGTTTAATCTCTGCGATCGGTAATAGCAAAGTATCTTCTATTTCCTGTCGCACTTCCCGACTGACATAACAATCGCTATTTAGACAATCTACTAAGAATAAATTTGCATTGTAATACTGGTTTAGTAATTCCTTTTGGCGAATGCTCACCTCCCACTCACTATCGATACTGCGATATCCTATCATTACTGCTCTTAATTGCTGAGTCCAAGTTTGACCATTTGTTTCCCACCATTGTTGATGGATCTGCAAATCACTTTTTGGGTTAGGTAGTTGGTTTACAAGTGGTAGCAATCCTGATTTTAGATCAGGAATAAGACTGTGAGTTAATTTAGTAATATTATCAACACCATTTTTATGCTTGAAATTCAAACAAAATTGAAGTTGAGGACTAAGTACCAGATTACACTTAAAATAATCTCTAGTATTATCTGTACCAATGGCTTCCCTGAATCCAAGCTCAGAGATAAGACAAAAATCAAGGTCGATTCCTATACACATATCAACCAGATAAAGATTATGTCCCAGTATAAAAGCAAAGTAAAACTCGCGAATAAGTGCTAATTGGTATGGAACATTTACTGAAAAAGATTTTTTGCTTATCCACTTTAGAAACTGCTGTAATTTTTCGTCAGTAGCTAAAAGCGAATCGACTTTATCTTTCATCAATAGCAACAGACGATCTGCGTTTGGAGACATCCCAACCGCCAGCAATAAAACTTCGCGCCAGCGCTTTTCAGTGATATGGCTGACAAGATTCTGTAAAGCCTCATTTGATAACTGCTTTCCAACAACAAATTCTCTAGCTGTGAAATACTCATTAAATGTCAGATGCGAAAAAGAGTAAATACCTTTAGCCCGTTCCATCAATAGCCCATGTTGAGCTTCAATTGACTTCAGAATTCTTTCGCTGTCGAGTTGCAATGCTTCCTCATCAGTATTGGCATTGGGTAAATTACGGATGTAATCTATAATGTATTGCTCTGCTGTTTTCTGCTTGAAGAAGTAGTCACCACGCTCAAACGTAATCAGGGCAATTTTGCTGAGTAAATCTTCCTTACGCTGAATTGATAACTTTTTATAAATCTGGTCGCGCTGAATTCCACGCTTGGCATCCCATTTTTTTAGTAGTGCATCCAATCCTTCCTTATATAACTCAGAACGATTTGCTGGAAAATCTCCTGACTCCTCAAATGCTAAACATAGCAACGTTAGTAGTAAAGGACTTGCAGCAAGTTCATTGATCCTGTTATTCTCTTTAAGCTGTTTAATAAAAATTTCTGGCTTTACAGCTTTTCCTTTAAACCAGTTAGTTGCAAAGGTGGCAATTTGTTCTTTATCAAAATCAGCAACTTCTACCTCTGTGAACTTCTCAAAGGTATATTCCCGCGCTGCAATACGACAGGTTATGACTAAGTGATTTTCTCGGAAATGTTCCGAAAACTCACGAATTTCTTTAATAATGTGGCTAGTATCCTCTTCCCTGACCTCATCTAAGCCATCTAGTAAAACTAACGCTTTACCATGATTTATTACATTTTGGATAGAGATAATAGATTGCGTATCTACAACACCTCCTCTTTCAGAGGTACGATTCATTGCGTCTACACTAATATATTCCAATAATCCAGGTTTGTTAGCAGCGTCGGCAAAGTCTTTGAGAGTAACAAAAATCGGCACACGTTCGGACTGAAACTCGCCCTCAATACACTGCATCGCTAAATACTTCAAGAACGTGGTTTTACCTGCCCCAGGCTTTCCCAAAATCATTAGCTTGGGATATTTCTCAACAGCTTTCAGTCCCGGTAATCGTTTTTCAGTGATTTTGACCAGTCCAAAGTGGTCAAAATCCTCGCTGGTACACTGTTGCAATAATTCATCAATTCCTAAGCGCTGTCGTCCAGTAATTGTCTCTAGTATATTGACGTTAGTGTAGATGTCATTTAACCCGATGGGCTGAGTCATATCTAACACTCGCATTGTGCCACAGCGTTCTTGAATACTGGATTTTATCTTTTCGCGTACCCCTTGCACGATCGCATCAATATCAATGCTGTTGTCTAGATTTGCTTCTAGTTCACTAGCTGGTTCAGCAACTATTTCTTCCCACTCTAAATCTAGCCTGTCGCAAATCTGGACAAAAAGATTGCGGTCAACAGGTTTACCTGTAAAGAATTTGCCGATCGGCTGGCGAGTTACTTCTAAATCTTCAGCTAATGCTTTTTGAGTTAAGGAACAGCGGATCAAAGCTCTTTTTGCTTTTTGGATTCCTTCTGGAGAACAAGAAAGCGATCGCCCGGACATAAACTAACCATTACACTTTTGCTGATTCTAACTGCCAAATTGGTAATTCATGCTCATCGCATACACAAGTCACTCACATCACAAACCTGTATTTAAGCCTACAACAAACACTCGCCTGTAAAGCTAAGGATGTAATGATTCAAACGATTTAGGAGTGAGTCGATGTTATCCAAGAAATTTCCTTCAAGAGATGAAGTGCTAGCTGTTGTAACGCTGATTATGGTGATTGGTTCTCTTACTCTTGCAGTTATCGACGAAAAGAGTCGCCCTCAATTTCTAGATTTAACAAAATTTGCTGTCGGTACATATATTGGATTGTTGATACCTCGGTCAAGGTCAAACGATCGCGATCGCAACTAGCCAACTAAAATTATGTTTTGGCGACTAGAATTCGGACAACCATACAATCGAAACCCGCGCTGGCGGGTTTTAATTTTTTAGAATTATCCACAAAAAGCGATCGGTTAAGAGAATTCTCAACTGGCCCAATATAGTTTGGTTAAGATTTTGCGATGAAAATTCTAGAGCGCAAAGACGCCATAAATCATCACAAAGACGCGATGAATCGCCGTCTCTACAATAATCAGTCTAATAAATAACGATAAGCTTCCAGGAGAGTCTCATTTTTCTCCGAATATAGTAAAACTTTTTCATTCAACAAGAAAAATTCACTCATCGTATTGTTAATTTTTGTAAAATTGATGTATTCAAGACTAGAAACCTGATATCTAGATAGCTAAACTAACAAACAGTGCATCTGTACTGTTAATTATTAAAAGTAGATGTGGCGCCATAGCGTGAATGATCCCAGTACAACTTATCCTCAAAAACTTTCTTAGTTACCGTGATGCAACTTTAGATTTTGGCGGTTTGCATACGGCTTGTATTTGTGGTTCCAATGGTGCCGGTAAATCTTCTCTTTTAGAAGCAATCACTTGGGCGATTTGGGGTGAAAGCCGTGCCACTGTTGAAGATGATGTCATCTATTCTGGTGCTAAAGAAGTTCGGGTTGATTTTACTTTTCAAAGTAACCAGCAAAAATATCGGGTGATTCGTACCCGAATTCGGGGAGGTACTAGCGTTCTTGAATTTCAAATAGAAATACCATCTGGGTTTCGCTCACTCACTGGCAAAGGGGTAAGAGCAACCCAAGATTTGATTCTAGAACACATCAAGCTCGATTATGATACTTTTATTAATTCTGCCTACTTACGTCAAGGTCGTGCAGATGAATTTATGCTTAAGCGTCCCACGGAACGCAAAGAAATTTTAGCGGAGTTGTTAAAACTCAATCAGTATGATGATTTGGAAGAACGTGCTAAGGAATCTTCTCGTCAGTTTAAAGCACAGGCAGTAGAGTTAGAGCGTTCTTTGGAGTCGATAAAAGTTCAGCTGCAACAACGCGAGATAACTCAAGCGCAAAGAGTGGAGTTAGAAGCCGAACTTAACCAACTGCAACAGGTGCAAGCTTTTGATAATATTCAATTACAAAGTTTGCAAGTTGTCCAGCACCAGCGCCAAAGTTGGGAACAACAACTCAATTTTGTAAAGCAGCAATACCAAAATCTTACCCAAGATTGCGATCGCCTCCAACAAGAACAATCAGCTATTGCCTCTCAGCTATCAGATTTAGAAAAAATATTACGCCAAGAAGCTGAGATTAAAGCTGGATACGCCCAATATCAAAGTCTCCAATCTCAAGAAGAAGCTTTTGCTGTCAAATTTGAAGAATACACCCGCGCCCAACAGAATCGCCAACAAAAACAACAACAGCTTACCAAACAAATTCACGAAATCGAACGGCAACTGCAACAAGCCCAAGCGCAGTTAGAAGCTTTGCAGCAACAAGAGCGAGATATTCAGCAAACGCTGACTAAATCAGGTGAAGTAGAAGCTGCTTTGTCACAACTAGCCGCAGCGCGTCACCATGTTCATCGTCTAGATGAATTGCAAATGCAGGTGACTCCGTTGTTGCAACAACGAGCAACTTTACAAAACCAACTCGATCGCACTCATGCTGGTTTAGTAGCGCGACTCGAACAGCTCCAAAGTACTGAGAACCAATTGCAACGACAGCACCGCCGCCAACCGCAACTACAACAAGCGGTGATGGATGTGGCAATCCAGATTGAGGAATTGGAGAAAAAGCGAGTTTATCTACAACGAGTCCAAGAAAAAGGGCAAGAAAGACGGCACTTTATTGAACGTCTGCAAGCTCACCAACGGGATTATGAAAAGCAACTGGGGGAATTAGAGCAGAAATTGCTTATGCTCCAAAATCCTGAAGCACTTTGTCCATTATGTGAGCGTCCTTTAGATGAACATCACTGGAATCGGGTGGTGGAAAAAACCCAGACTGAGTTAGAGGATACTCAAGGGCAGTTTTGGGTAGTGCGAGAACAAATGGCTGTGTCTGACAAAGAAATTCAGACTTTGAGGCAGGAATATCGGGATATTTCTCAACAATTGGCGAGTTACGATGGTTTACGCGAACAGCGGGGACAGTTGGCAGCACAGTTAGAAGCTACAACTGATGTACAACAACAGTTACAACAAATTGCTGCTGAAAAACAGCATTTAGAGCGATCGCTCCAAGCTGGTGATTACGCTCCTGATAAACAAGCCGAACTCCGGCAGCTAGACCAATATCTGCAACAAGCTAATTATAATGAACAAGACCATGCCCTGGCTCGGAGTGAAGTTGAGCGGTGGCGGTGGGCAGAAATTAAACAAGGGCAGATTAAAGATGCAACTAAGCGACAAGCGCAACTATTAGCACGAAAACCAGAATTACAATCCCAAATTGCTCAATTACAAGTCAGAATCCAGCAGGATCAGATTGATTCTGAATGTGCTAAACAAATTGCGGCTCTTGAGCGTCACATTACCGAAATTGGCTATAGTTCTGAGCAGCACAACAATCTGCGTATGGCTGTAAAGAAAGCTCAATCTTGGCATTTACGATATCAACAACTGCTATCAGCCCAGCAGCAGTATCCGCAACTCCAGACGAGATTGCAAGAGTTAGAGGATTCCAGAAGCGCCAGATTAACCGAACGGCAAAAATTGGGCGGACAAATCGAAAGCATTATCCAGCAACTACAAGCAACAGCTAACCCATCTGCCCAAATTCAAGCTCTAGAGCAGCAGTTAGCAATCCGCAGACGGCAACTTGATGAGCAAATTGCCAAGTTAGGGCGTTTAGAACAGCTGGCGCATCAACTGGAAATACTGCAAGTGCAATATGAACAACAGCAGCAGCAATTACAATCTTGCAAGCAGGAATATCGTGTTTATCAGGAATTAGCGCAAGCTTTTGGTAAAAATGGCATCCAAGCACTGATGATTGAGAATGTGTTGCCGCAACTGGAAGCTGAGACAAATCAACTACTTTCGCGGCTGAGTGGGAATCAGTTTCATGTGCAATTTATTACTCAAAAATCTGGACGCAGTGCTAAATCAACAAAGAAAAATGCCAAGCTGATAGATACCCTAGATATTTTAATCGCCGATTCTAGAGGAACGCGATCTTATGAAACTTACTCTGGTGGAGAAGCCTTTAGAATCAACTTTGCCATCCGTTTGGCTTTGGCGAAATTATTAGCGCAACGGGCGGGAGCGGCGTTGCAATTGTTGATTGTGGATGAGGGTTTTGGTACACAAGATGCCGAAGGATGCGATCGCTTGATTGCAGCGATTAATGCGATCGCTTCTGATTTTGCCTGCATCCTCACTGTCACTCACATGCCGCACCTCAAAGAAGCTTTCCAAGCCAGGATTGAGGTTAATAAAACTCAAGAAGGTTCGCAGTTGAGTTTGTCAATTTAATTACGAATTACGAATTAGTTAATTGAATTTTACCCGTGCATCCAGACCTAATGAGCGGAGCTTTTTCGTTAGCGTTTCTGCTTGTGCGCGATCGCTAAATGCTCCAGCATTCACATAATCCCCTAGACTGGATTGCTCTGTAACAGCATTGGGTATATATTGTTGTACTTTACTCAGAGTATCATTATTTGAAATTGGAATTATTACTCTGTAAGGATTGTTAGCAGCTAATGTATTGCCATTAGTAACACGCACTACGTTATTAGTGGGAGGTAAATAGCGAGTTTGAGGTGCTACATAGTCATTAGTAGGAGGTAAATAACTATTAGTAGTCTCAGCATAATCGCCCCCAGTCGAGTTATTCAACCCTAATGCTTGCCAAGTTTGCCAATCTACATTTCCAGTCGAATTAATTCGAGAAGATTGCTGGAATGCAATCACCGATTCTCTGGTGTAATCGTTGAAAAAGCCATCAGGATTGGTATTAGAGAAACCCAACTGCCACAAACGCTCTTGAACTAATCTGACATTCTCTCCCTGATCGCCTACAGTCAAATAACTTCTGGCTGGTTGTTGAGTAGGATATCCACTAGTCGAGGCTCTACGTACTGCCTCTAAAACTTGGGCATTGGCGATGCCATCAACAGGTAAGCGATAATTTCGCTGAAATTGGATGACAGCTTCCCTTGTCATTGGGCCAATATTCCCAGTGGGATTAGTATTAAAAAAACCTAGCTGCTGCAAACGTACTTGGAGTTCTCTCACCTGCTGAGTCGAGAGACTTGATCTAGCTGTACTTGGAGAGGAACCCAGTAATGCGTTCCAAGTTTGTCGATTCACAATCCCGTTAGCAGATATGCGATAACTTCGCTGGAATGCAATTACAGCATCTTTAGTAATTTGTCCAAAATTCCCAGTGGGATTAGCATTAAAATAGCCTAACTGCCGTAAACGCTGTTGCAACCTTGTAACTGCTGCACCAGTGTTGCCTTGAGAGAGAGTAGGGTATTGACCAACTGCACCACTAGTATTCCTGCTAGAAGCTCTACTCTGACAGGCTCGTTGCAAGGCTTGTTGAGTATTAATACCCACAACTCCATCAGCAGGTAGCCTATTGGCTTGCTGGAATTTAATGACCGCATTTTGAGTCAGGCTAGCAAACTTACCTGTTACCGGGCCGTTAAAGTAGCCTAACTTTTTTAAACATCTCTGGTTAGTGGTAACTTCAGCGCCATTACTTCCAATTTTCTGAAGTGCTAAAGCTTGCCCAGCGATACTCAGAAGCCCCGTAATTAGTGCCACTGATAAAAGACGTATTGCAGCACCAGTAGATAACTTTTTCCAATTTAAAAATTTGAAATTAACTACGATAGGAACAACCTTGATGCTTTCGGATGCCTCGTAGACTGAGGCGAGCTTGATTAAATAGCTATCGACCCCTGTTTTCACTTGCTTTTTTTAAATTGATTACTATAAAAAAGTATACGACTTTCTCTGTGTAATAATTACTTTTCGTATGATTCTTTACAAGTAATTGTCCTGGGGAGTGGGGAGTAGTAGTGCTGAGTGCTGTACATGGATAGCGGGGCGTTTAGCCCGTCCTGAGTGAGAAATCTCGCTTCTTGGCTCGAAACTATTTTGCCCAATGCCCAATGCCCCATGCCCCATTCCCCATTCCCCATACATATTATTCATCAACTTTTTCAGTATTACCTGCTTTCACCCAACCTTCTTGTTCGCTATCTTCCAAACGAATTTTTTGCCAGCCTTTATCCCCGCTTTCTTCCAAGACAATAATTTTTTGATTAAAAGTAACCCCACCAATCCGTTCAGCTTCTTGGTTTGGTTGCGATCGCAAACTCAAACCTTCAGCCCAAGTAACACGCCCTCGGTAAGCTCCCGATGGCAATGGTTTTGCTGTTGGGGTAGCTTTAGGCGATTCTGTGGGAGTAGAAGTTGAGCTTGGAGACAATTGAGCCTGAGTTGCTTTGGGAGCTTGGGCTTTTACCGAGGGACTATCGTTGGAATAAACCGGTTTGGCAGGGGGTATGCCGGTGCGATTCATGAAATAGAGGGCAATTGCAGCACCGCCACCTATTAAGACAGCGATCGCTAAGAAAAACCCAAGTATAAACTTTGTTAAGCCAGACAACATAGTTAAAACCTGATTATTAAGAGTCAAGGGTCAACATAATTCGTAATTCGTAGTTGCACTTTCTTTGGGGCTTGTACCTTCGTAATTACGAATTAGTAATTATTTGGTCAAGGTGAGCCAGTCACGTGCGTATTTTACCCATTAAGGGGAGTGACGTTGAACTGGCTCTCAAGATTTACGAGTAGAGAAGCAATGTAACCTATCCGTATAAGAATCAATAGTCCATAATAATTCATCATTAACTATTGACTATGGACTTTTAACTCATTATTTTAGCCACTGCTGAATGCCTTCATGTAGTCCGCCGGAGGCGTTCGCTTAAAGGATTGTGTTTTGATGCTAAACGCGCTCTCCCAGCAGCAGCCCACTCTTGAAGTTGCTGAATCTGCTCTACGGCAGTTCGCGCCAAGGGTATTATCTGACTCGCTGCTTCTAAAATATCATCCGTAGCAAAGTCGCGGTTTTGGCTAAATCCAATATGCATCGCTTCAATTAAAGTTTGCTCAATCTCTGCCCCAGAAAAATCAGGTGTTTCATAAGCTAATCTTTCGATGTCATAACTTTTCAAGTTATGGGGGCGCAGTCGGGATAAATGAACATCATAAATTGCTTTTCTCTCTTCTTGAGTGGGCAATCCCACAAAGAAAATTTCATCAAATCGCCCCTTACGCAACATTTCTGGCGGTAAAGCTTGGATGTCGTTGGCAGTGGCGACGACAAACACGGGTGAGCTTTTTTCGGCTAGCCAGGTAATAAAAGTACCAAACACACGGCTGGCTGTTCCTGCATCACCCTTGCTACCAAGTCCAGCAAAGGCTTTATCTATTTCATCAATCCACAAAATACAAGGTGCGAGGGCTTCAGCTACTTGGATCATTTGGCGAGTCCGAGATTCTGACTCACCCACCAAACCACCAAATAACCTTCCCACATCTAGACGTAGCAGGGGTAAATGCCAGTGATGAGCGATCGCTTTTGCTGTTAAAGATTTACCGGTTCCCTGAATACCCACCAACATTAAACCACGGGGGTGCGGTAATCCGTACTGTCGCGCCTTATCTGTAAATGAGCCTCCCCGACGAATCAACCAATCTTTCAAGTTATCCAGTCCGCCTATATCAGAAATTTGCTCAGTGGCAGGGTAGAAGTCCAGGATTTGCGTTTGGCGGATAGTTTGGCGCTTTTCCTCCAAAACTAGATCCACGTCTTCTGGTCGCAATTCTCCGTGGGTAGCGATCGCTTTTGCCAAAACCCGACGAATCCTTTCCATCGAAAGTCCTTGACAAGAGCGCACTAAGTCATCTAAAACTTTTCCAGAAAGGGAGTTACCAGTACTTTGGAGTAAGCGTTCTACCTCAGTTTTAATTTCTGGGGCGGCGGGTAAGGGAAACTCGACGACTGTCAGCACTTCGGTTAAATCGTCAGGAATGGCGATGCGCGGCGACAGTAGGACAATATTTTTGGGTTGCGACTTCAGGAGTCTGGCGAGGTTGCGGAGTTTGCGGGCGATCGCTACATCATCTAAAAAGCGATGATAATCTCGTAAAATCAATACCGCAGGTGCGGAAGCTGGTAATTTTTCGATAAATTCTAAAGCTTGCAACGGGTTACGTCGCCCAAATCCAACATCATTGGGGTTTCCTTGATAGCCATCGACAAAATCCCAAGTATACACTGGGCGATTACCCTGGTTGGTTGCTTCTTCCCGGATGGCTGCTTCTACCCGTTCTTCCTCATAAGTGGGAATATAAATCAAAGGGTAGCGGGCGCGTAGCAGCAGTTTAAACTCTTCACGGAAGTTCATATTTGGCTTTGGTTATTTGTTATTCTCTCATTGTTCAGCAAAATATTAGGCGAATAGAATTCACTGCTACACAAACATAGACGCTTTGAGGCTTCCCGCAGGGTAGTCCGCCTCCGTGGAATAACGAAAAATCAAGGTTTTTATCATACACTTAGACGTAAACATTTCTGAATTACCTTTTTCGTTCATATCTCGGCTCAATGCCTATTTGCATCCAATACTTGTCGGGTTTTGGGGAAAAGGGTAAGGGGAAAGGGGAAAGAAAAAACCTTTAACATTTTCCCAAAACCCAATTCCGAGTTCAAAATGCTTTACCCAAGCAGTATTGTATTTGCATCAGGTATTTGAGTTTTGATTAAGGCATAATTATGGGGAAAGTGAATCTAGTTTCGCTGTCTATGAATCTTCAAAGAATCACAAGTTTGAATAGGCTGGTCTCTTCATGTTCTGCTTGAACAGGCATCCGAGGGGGATTTTATCGCGTCAGTGCCAGAGTTGCCTGATTGTGTAGCCGAAGCTGAAACCCATTTGGATGCGATCGCACAGTTTGAGGAATTAACCAAAGAGTAGATTCATGGGTGGCAATGTCCACCCACTTTTTTGTAACCTTCTGCAAACTGAAAGCTGTTTATCAAGTCTTTATTAATTGGGCAGACCAACCATACCTGCAAGTGGTCATCGCATTGCAAGCATAAGCAGGTTTAATCAGCCAACGTTGGGATGCGGGTTGTAGCGGTTGCGATTGATAAGTTGGAATTGATCAGGTGCGATCGCCATCGCGTCGCCAACGGAGTTACAGTACTTTGGGTCAGTAGTAGTTCACGTTTGTCAGAAAAGTTGTTTCTCTGATTAGGTTTTAGATTTAGTAAGGTAGGATGTATATACTCAAGTAAGGAATCCTTACATTTGATAGCAAAGGCTAGGAGGCAAGTCATGCTCGCCAAGTTAACTTCTAAAAATCAACTAACGCTGCCTAAAAGTATTACTCGTGAAATCGGTGAGGCTGAGTATTTTGAGGTAAAGGTGGAGGGGGGGCAAATTATTCTGACTCCAGTAAAAATTCAGCGGGCTGATGCAGTTCGATCTAAGCTGGCGGATTTAGGACTGAGTGAGCAGGATGTGGCTGATGCAGTGGCTTGGGCGCGTCAATCGTAATGGTTTGTCCGCGGGTGGTAATTGATACTAATATTATCATCTCGGCGCTGATATTTGGGGGCAGAGTATCTAGGCTTCGTTTGGCATGGCAGGGCGATCTCTTCACTGTGCTGGTTTCTAAAGCGACAACAACTGAGTTAATCCGAGTGCTGGCTTATCCAAAGTTTAAGCTCACGCCAACCGAGCAAGAAGATTTACTATCGGATTACATACTCTTTTGTGAAGCTGTAGCGATGCCCGGCCGCTTGCCTGTAATTCCTGAATGTCGTGATCCCTTTGATGTGCCTTTTTTACTTTTGGCTGTGGTCAGTGAGGCTGATTATCTCGTGACGGGCGATCGCGATTTACTCAGTCTAAAAGATAATTTTTCTTGCCCGATTATCACGGCTGAAGATTTTCTAAATGTTATTGATGGTCAGTCACCCTAATTTTTCTGGTGATGCCTTGTAAAAGTGGTATTTGTTGCCATAAGTTTTCCCACTGCTTACAGAAGTCATCTACATCACAGAATTTTTGTGTAATGTCGAGCCGAGATACAATAGTAGACATAAACTTTGCGATCGCATCTTACAAGCCTCATATATTTACCACCCATGCTGTCTCTGTCGAGTTAATATTCCCGAAAGCGATGCCTAGGTTGGTAAACTACGCACGGGCGGGAAATCACAGAATTTGAGGCATAAGCAATAGGCTATTAGCCCGGAAGTTGCTTTTTCAGTGCTTCCAGAGAAGCCCAACGGTTATCAACTGGAGTTCCAGAACTATCAGAACTATCAGAACTATCAACAGTATTACTTACAGGAATACCTGGACAATTGCGATCGCATAACTGCCGCAGGGGTACTGCCAAGCACATCTGTTCATAAAGCCATTCGTTGGGATAAAAATAACCATCAGGCGGTAAGCTTTCCAGCAACTCTTCCATAACTACTTCCCTTTCTAAGGGCAAGTCATTTGGCTGATTTGCAGTTTCGTCTAACCAGATAATTTCTTTTGTATCAATCCCTAAGCGGCGATTGTATTGCTGCAAGCAGCGGTTGCAGGTACAAGTAATAATTGTTTCTGCCTGACTGGACACTTCCAGATAAGTGCCATTATGCTGCACGCGCACATGGCCACGAACTGGTGTCAACGTTTCCAGACCAGGCAGAAATTCATTAACCTGAACTTCCTCTGTCCGCTCCGATGCTCTAATTAGCTGCGGAATATAAATTGCGTCCATAGGATTTTGTGAGATATGCTCACTAACAATTAACAGTTATTATCAGTATTTGTACTGATACTACATCTTTATTTTAGCTTGTAGGAACAAGAGAAATTTTGAAATTATATAGTTATGAGCTTTCAATTAACTCCTAACTCCTAACTCCTAACTCCTAATCCCTAGCCCCTAGCCCCTAACTTCTTCCAACGAAGCTGGTCGCACAACTAGATGACGATGCGGCTCTTTACCGCGACTGAAGGTTTCCAAATCTCCAAATTCCTTCAAGAATGTATGGATTTGTCGCCTTTCAGCAGAACTAAGAGATTTGATTTCCACTTCTCTACCAGAAAAGCGCACTTCATCGGCTGCTGCTTCTGCTAATGCGCGAATTTCGGCTTCTCTTTTAACTCGGTAGCCATTTAACTCAATGGTGTAAGAGGCTTGTTCTTCCGAGGGTTGGCTCAGGTTTAAAACTGAATTTGCTAAATACTGAATCGCATCTAACACAGAACCATCGACACCAATTAATACTTGGATTTGTTCTGAGGTTAAGTTTGTTTGGTCAATTGTCAGCCAGTAGTTATCTGGTTCTGGGGAATCGCCATCTTGAGATTGGGCAGTTTCTAAATGACCCTGAATCTCAGCAGGTATTCCAGTGAGTTCCAGCAGGGTTTTTAACCACTGCTGACCTCGCTGCATCGGAATGTCGCTCATGATCCCCCTGTCGCCTTTTTCTTAGGACTTTTTGGTTCAAAGGGCAATGCCTTTTGTTCTGTGACTGCTGCTTCCTTTTCCTGGGTTTCTACGATTTTTTGCAGTTCTTCTGGTAGAGGTTCGCGGGAGAGAAGATAAGTTTGTGCGGTTTGGAAAATATTGCCAATCACCATATACATCAGCACCCCAGCTGGTAGGGGAAAGAACAAAAACATCCCAGAAAAGATGACTGGGGTGATTTTGTTAACTGTATCTTGCTGCGGATTGCCACCACTGGAATTTTGCCCGGAAAGCATTTGGCTAACATAAAGGCTGATCCCAAAGAAGACAATCATGGCGACGATATCCCAGTGGATTGTGCCATCTGGATCTTGTGCGCCAACCCTGCCTAAAGCATCAATGAATAGAAAGCCTTTTTCTGCTGCTAGTCCAGGAATTGTACCTTGAATAGTAACTTCTCCTGGTTGTAAGGCTTCTACATTGCCATCAGCATCAATTTTTACCCTATCTTCACCTTTGGTAATTTTCCAATCAGGAATCAGCTTATTTTCTGGGTGTTCTGCTAAAAGAACCTGAAATGGTTTGCCCTCAACAGTCTGATACTGTATCTTGGTTTGTTCTCCCACCGCTAGTTTGGTTCCGCTGGGAATGATTGCAGCTACTTTAACGTGTTCCCCATCTGCAACGTAAATATTTTGAGGAGCAGTAGCAAAGGCTTGCGGTTGAATTTGTTCGATTTGTTCTGCGGGAAAGATTTGCAGGTTAACGCTGTAGTTCGCACTTGCAAAAGGCGAACCCCGCAAAGTGGCGAACAGTGCGAACAAGACCGGCATTTGCACTAGTAATGGAAAACAACCTGCCAAAGGGTTGCCAAATTCTTTTTGGACATTAACCATTTCCTCCTGCTGCTTTTGCGGTTCATCCTTATAGCGCTCTTTGATTTCTGCCATCCGCTTCTGCATCAGAGGTTGTACAATTCGCATTTTCCGCATATTGCGAATTGAGCCAGCACTCAGGGGATAGAGCGCGAAGCGGACTATCAAGGTCAAAGCAACGATCGCTAATCCGTAGCTAGGCACTATACCATAGAAAAAATCTATGATTGGCAGCATCACGTTGTTCGAGAGAAAGCCGATACCAAAATCCATTATTCTGAATTCAACCTGAGGTACTGTAAACTGAATCTAATTTATCTAAATCATGATTTGTCGGCGACTATCTTTCGCTACGGATAGCCGCACATTCAAATGGGGAATAGGGAATTGGGCATGGGGCATTGGGTAATTTCCCCATCTCCCCCTGCTTTCTCTATTCCCATTACTTGTTGGCAGCAGCGCTAAATTCGGGATTTTTCGCAGCAATTCTTTCGTTAATGTAGTCATAGACTTCCCTAAAATTGGGAATTGCACGCAATTCAAGACGACTGCCGTTTCTGAGGGTTATCGCCATATCTCCCCACAAGCCAATGCCACGGGGAACTTTGACGATTTTGACAATTTCTGAGTAAACTACGTCAGTGCGATCGCGCCCTTGCCAACCTCCCGTCACTGTAATTCGGCGATCGGTGATGCGGAAACGCAGCCACAATGCCCTGACAATTGCCCCGACTGCTAATGGTATCCCGACAATGGTTAGCCCAATTAGCAGGTTGACAATTAAATCCCCAATATGGGGGCCACCTTCATAATATACGTCTTCACGAATTCCCATCGAACACCTCGGCTTGTGCCAACAACTGCTCTAATTCTTGCAGAAATTGTGGGCTTACGCACTTCGATTCTGCTGCTGTGGGTTTGACAATGACCACAAGCCGCCATCCTGGTGATAATTTGGGTAGCAAGTTGTATAAAGCAGCAGTAATTTGTCGTTTGATTCGGTTGCGAACCACTGCCCTTTTGCTGACTTTTGTGCTTATGGAAATGCCAATCCGCGTACTGACAACACGTGCTGAGTCAATTATTTGTGTAGCCTGGGTGGCAGTGTCCAAAGAAGGTTTTGATGAATACAACGGTTTTAAGGCTCTTAATGTCAAATAAGAGCCATGACGCCGAATTCCTTCCCGGAAAACTGCCTGGAAATCCTTGCGGGATTTTAGCCGATTTGCTTTGGGCAAAGCCACTGATGCTCTTTATAGCTTGATATGCCCTAAACGGCCAAACGGTGACGCCCCTTTTTTCTTCTGGCGCTAATCACGTTTCTGCCGTCTGGTGTCCGCATCCTAGCGCGAAAACCAGAGGTTCTTTTTCTCTTACGGCTAGTGCCGCCCAGTGTTCTTTTCATACTGTTCTCCTCTTAGGTGATTTTTATAAAAACTCACAATCTCTAATTTTATCACTTTATCATTGAATTGGGAATTAGATTAGGGGAGAGATGATAGGGAATAATCTGTATGTAACCTATTCCCTTCTTCACTCCCCAAATTTAATTGATGCTCAAAATCCATGTTCCCATGTAGCGCAGCAGTGGCACATCGCCAGGGGAGAGTACTTGACAATTAAAATAGTAAACTCCACCGAAGGATGGGTTTTTCACATTAGAGAAGACTACCTCAACTGGGCTACCTGCTGGTACAGGCTCTTGGGGAAAAATATTAATCAGCTTACCTTCTTTGTCCCACTTCACCTCAGAAAGTGGAACTGCTTTGCCTTTGACTCGGACTTCAATTTTGTTCTGGTCAAAAGTTCCTTTGTAATAATCAGGGTAGTTAATGGCAAATTGACCAACAGCCAATTTCATTCTTTGGGCTGGAATCCTTAATCTGTATCGATCCCAACCATTAGCTTGTCCACCAAAATCTAACCGGAAGGGCAGTTGATTTTCGCTTTTGACGCCGCTAAACAGCGTAAATCCGGGTAAGCTTTGCGCCCAAGTCAGGGCTGGAAATACAGTAACTAAACAGCTAGTCACGGCTAAAGCGGAAAGTATACGTCGCATAATTGGGCTTCCTCTACCAAAATATAAATCTGTTATCTAAAATAACCGTGTGTTAGTATTCGTTACTAAAGTTTACTACTCACTTCCTGACAATTGACGTTCAATAACAGTAAAAAGTGTCATTCTCTCTGATGTTTGGGCATAGTAAAATTGCTTAGTTATAAATTTAACTCATAATCGATTTATTTAATTCCCCTTACAGAGTGCTGATTTGATGACTAGGTTAGTCAAATTTTGAACTAAATAGAAACACAGTTGGGATTGGATTGTGTTTCTAAATATGTATAAGTGTATCTAAATTTGAGAATTTTGTTATAAAAATTGAGGCGTACCATCAGCGATCGCCAGTTAACTTAGGCTAAATTGATTAAAATAAGTTGGAATCGAAGTCGTAATCATTAAAATTTGATTGGGAAATTATAAAGCCTTCAAAATTCGGTCAATATTACTCTATAAGAAAGGAATACCAAAATTTCTCAATCCCGAAAATAAGCTAAAGATAAAGATGCAAAATTTGGGAATCAATTTAGGATGTGCAATACGTAACCCTGTTTGCAACTATCTAAAAATATGACATCTGCGAACGGCAAAGTTAGGCTTTGCCTGGAGAGCTAAGAGTGGGAGAGGAAAGTTTCAAGGTTCAATCTACAAGTAAAATTCATGGCTGATGTTCCTGCCTAAGTACTATGAGTGCGGGACACGCCTCATCTAGACAATCGCTTACTTGGCAGAGATTAGGTATTTATCTTCAGGAGATTTCATGAGAATAGCAGTTGCTAAAGAAATTGAAGTTTGTGAACGTCGTGTAGCATTAATTCCTGACACCGTTGCCCGATTGGTAAAACAAGGTTTGGAAGTGTGGGTAGAAACAGGTGCAGGAGAGCGATCATTTTTCAGTGATTCTGATTATGAAGCCGCAGGAGCCACAATAATCAGCGATACTGCCAAATTATGGGGCGAAACAGATATTCTGCTGAAAGTCAGCCCACCACAAGAACGAGAAGATGGACGTTCAGAAATTGATTTATTAAAGGAAGGGGCTGTTTTAGTCAGTTTCCTCAATCCTTTGGGAAATCCTGTTGTCGCACAGCAATTGGCAAATCGGAAAGTCACAGCTTTGAGTATGGAGATGATTCCCCGTACTACCAGGGCGCAAAGTATGGATGCTTTGTCTTCGCAAGCTTCATTAGCAGGTTACAAAGCAGTACTAATTGCGGCAGCTGCATTACCAAAATATTTCCCGATGTTAACCACAGCCGCAGGTACGATCGCACCAGCGAAAGTATTTATTATGGGCGCTGGTGTCGCCGGATTGCAAGCGATCGCCACCGCTAGACGTTTAGGAGCAGTGGTAGAAGCCTTTGATATTCGTCCCGCCGTCAAAGAAGAAGTGCAAAGCTTAGGGGCAAAATTTGTTGAAGTCAAATTAGACGAAGAAACTGTTGCTGCTGGCGGTTACGCCAAGGAAATTTCTGAGGCTAGCAAACAACGTACCCAAGAAGTTGTCGCCGAACACATCAAAAATTCTGACGTGGTGATTACCACCGCTCAAGTTCCTGGGAGACAAGCACCACGGCTCGTCACAGAAGAAATGGTGGCACAGATGAAACCAGGTTCAGTGATTGTGGATTTGGCTGCTGAACAGGGTGGTAACTGCGCCTGCACCGAACCAGGTAAAGATATTGTGTGGAACGGTGTGACAATTATCGGCCCCATCAATCTCCCATCATCAATGCCAATTCACGCCAGTCAATTGTATGCCAAGAACGTTACATCGTTGATGCAATTGCTAATTAAAGACAAAGCTTTACAGGTGGACTTTAGCGACGACATCGTTGATGCAGCTTGCGTTACCCACGCTGGTGAAATTCGCAATCAACGAGTGCGGGATGCGCTACAAGCTTTGAATACTCAACAACCGGCGGTTAATTAGGGAATGAGGGAGATGAGGAAGCAAGGGGAGATAAGGGAGTAGAACCAATGCCCCATGCCCAATGCCCCATTCCCAATGCCCACTTACAAAAGGAGTTTTGATTTCATGACAGAGGCATTAATTGCTGCTTTGTTTGTATTTGTTTTGGCATCTTTTATCGGTTTTGAAGTCATCAACAAAATCCCACCGACTCTACACACGCCCTTGATGTCAGGCTCAAACGCTATTTCTGGGATTGCGGTACTTGGAGCAATAGTAGCTGCTGGTGCAAAAGACACAAGCGTGTCAGTAATTCTAGGTTTGATTGCTGTAATACTGGCGACAATTAACGTTGTGGGTGGTTTTTTAGTGACAGACAGAATGTTGCAAATGTTCAAGAAGAAGGAGATTAAGGCGTGAGCGACTTTTTACCAACTGGCATTCAGCTGACGTACTTAGTCGCTGCATCGTTATTCATTCTGGGCTTGAAAAAGCTGGGATCACCTGCTACAGCGAGAAACGGTAATATTGTAGCGGCTGTGGGAATGCTGCTAGCGATCGCAGCAACAATGCTCGATCAACATGTGTTGAACTACGAGATGATATTGTTGGGCTTGGCGATTGGATCGGGAATTGGTGCGATCGTTGCCTACAAAGTCCAAATGACCGAAATGCCCCAAATGGTGGGTTTACTCAACGGTTTGGGCGGTGCGGCTTCGGCATTAGTAGCCGTTGCCGAATTCTGGCGGTTGTTAGATAGTTCTCAAGCGATACCCCTAGATGTGAACATTTCCATGTTGTTGGACGTGTTAATCGGTGGCGTTACCTTCACGGGCAGTTTTCTCGCCTTTGCCAAATTGCAAGGTTTAATCAGCGGTTCTCCGATTACATTTCCATTCCAGCAACCATTTAACCTCTTGCTTCTGGGTGCTTATATAGTAGGTAGTGCCTACTTAATCATCACACCAGATAGTTTACCCATATTCTTGGGAGTGGTTGGCGTTTCATTGGTGCTGGGAGTAATGTTCGTCATCCCCATTGGTGGCGGCGATATGCCAGTGGTAATCTCGCTGTTGAACTCGTTGTCAGGTGTGGCGGCGGCGGCGGCTGGGTTCGTGGTGATGAACAACATGTTAATCATCGCTGGTGCTTTGGTAGGAGCATCTGGCTTAATCCTTACCGAAATTATGTGTAAAGCGATGAACCGCTCCTTATTTAGTGTGCTGTTCAGCGCTTTTGGTACAGGTTCTAGTTCAGGTGGTGCTGCTAGTGGTGCTGCGACTGATCAAACTGTCCGCAGCATTGATCCTGAAGAAGGGGCGATGATGTTGGGTTATGCCCGTTCTGTGGTAATTGTGCCTGGTTATGGTATGGCAGTTGCCCAAGCGCAACATAGCGTCCGGGAATTGTCAGATCAGTTAGAAAAAATGGGCGTTGATGTCAAGTATGCCATTCACCCCGTTGCTGGAAGAATGCCGGGGCACATGAATGTGTTGCTGGCGGAGGCAAATGTGCCTTATACCCAGTTGTACGACATGGATGATATTAACCCCCAGTTCGATCAAGCGGATGTGGCTTTAGTAATTGGGGCAAATGATGTGGTAAATCCGGCGGCGCGGAGTGATACAAGTAGCCCGATTTATGGTATGCCGATTTTGGAAGTAGATCGGGCGAAGCAGACGATTGTAATTAAGCGCGGGATGAGTACGGGTTTTGCCGGTGTAGATAATGAGTTGTTCTACAAGGATAAGACGACGATGCTTTTTGGTAGCGCGAAGGATATGGTGGCGAAGTTGGTTTCGGAAGTGAAGCAACTTTAACGAACCGCAAAGGCGCTAAGGGCGCGAAGTAAAGAAAGAATTAGAGAGTTGGCTTGCCTTGGGGGTGTGATGCTTCTGAGGCAAGTTTTTTTGTGGGAAAATTGCCTCATGCAAAGGCGTAAAGAATAGAAAGTTTATTTATGACTTGATAATGTCCGAAAATTTTCACTTTAGTTATTTAACTTGACATTCTATGTATGCTCAATTATTTTTGATGAACAAGTTTTGATTTTCTAATTAAAATAATAGAGTTATGTTCAGTCAAGATTTTTTTAATGATGAGCTTCTAGAAAAAATAGTTGATGTATTTTATGGATATGGTAATTATCAAGGGAATTATTGGTTTATTGGTATGGAAGAAGCAGGAGGAGATTTTAACGAAATTAATAACAGAATAAAGAAATGGTCAGAGAGAGAACAGAAGGAAATAGAAGATATTGCAAAATATCATGAAGCTATCGGATATGGGGCGAGTTTTAAACCAGGTGCAAAATTGGATGTGCCAGTCTGGAGGACATTAATTCGTATTATATTGAGTGCTAAAGGAAAAGATAATATTGACCTAGAAGATATTCGTAAATATCAAATAGAGGAACTAGGTAGAAAAGATAAAGAGACTTGTTTATTAGAATTATTACCTTTACCCTCACCATCTCTTAAACATTGGATATATGGTGAATATTCTAAGCTTACTTTTTTATCTAATAGAGATACTTATGAAAAGTATTGTCTTGAAAAGCGAATAAATCATATTAGTCAAAGAATAAAAGAACATCAACCTAAAGCGGTTGTTTTCTACGGTGTGGGATATGAGCCTTCTTGGAGAAGAATAACTGAAAAAATAAAGGATGTTGAGTTTTCACAAACTTCAGAAGGTTTTTTAATTTGTAGAAATAGTCAGACTGTGTTTGTTATAACTAAACATCCTGTATCTATAGGTGTAACAAGTGAATATTTCCATAATATTGGTAGATCAATTGCTACTAAAATAGGGGAAAAACCATTATTTGCGTAGTTTGTGGCTCGTTTAAAAAAGGCGATCGCCAAAATTCCACAAAATAACTAATTTGACTTACTTTGGAAAATATCGATAAATATTGTTAATGCGTAAGTCCTATAGTCAATGAATTACAGCAAATATTGCCAACCAACTGTTACATGAGACACCAAAAACATAACCCCTCTCCGCCACCGGAAAGGGGTTAATCACTGCCGAAACCCAGCACTATATTGTACAGACGCGATTCATCGCGTCTCGATTCAGCAATCTCTAATAAGCATCTTGCAACTCGTAGAAATCAGGCGAGATGTAATCCTTCCGCAAAGGCCAACCTACCCAATCTTCCGGCATCAAAATCCGCTTGAGATTTGGGTGTCCTTCGTAGATAATGCCGTACATATCGTAAGACTCGCGCTCTTGCCAATCTGCGGTTTTCCAAATCCAGTACACAGAAGGCACTACAGGATTTTCCCGTGGTAAGAACACCTTAACTCGAACTTCTTCGGGGCGATCGCTATTATCACCGACTTTAATCAAGTGATACATACTCACCAATTCTTGTCCTGGGCCAAGGTCAATACCACCTTGACACTGGAGATAATTAAACCCATAAGCATAAAGGGCTGTAGCGGTAGGAAGCAAGAAATCTGCCGCCACCTTAATTATCTCTACACCATTCTTATCCGGTGCTAAAAACTCATGGTCAAAACCATTTTCCGTCAACCACTGGGAAACTTTACCCGCTTGTACCAATGCCTCTTCTTTCGCTGCTGGTACTGGTTTAGATTCTTCTTCAGCCACGGGTTTGTTCCTCCTTTTGCGCCTTTTCTGTCAGCATTGCAGGTGGTATTGGCATACCAATCGCTTCCGCCAATTCCTTGGGTGGTGCATAGCGAGTGTCTGACTGCAAATACTTACCAGTTAAGATTTCTTCTACTGGCTTCAAATTATGAGTCGTGCTGTAATAGCGGTGAGTTTGCTTAATTTTATCCCGCTCTTGCATCGACTCATTGGAGATTTTCTTCCGCAGCTTAATGATTGCGTCGATAATTGCTTCTGGACGGGGAGGACAACCAGGTAAGTACACATCCACAGGAATCAGTTTATCGACTCCGCGCACTGCTGTGGGGGAATCAACGCTGAACATCCCGCCAGTAATTGTGCAAGCACCCATCGCAATTACATACTTTGGCTCTGGCATTTGTTCGTAAAGACGCACCAGTTGCGGAGCCATCTTCATCGTAATAGTCCCTGCCGTAATAATTAAATCGGCTTGGCGGGGGCTAGAACGGGGAATTAGCCCAAAACGGTCAAAGTCAAATCGGGAACCAATTAAAGCTGCAAACTCAATAAAGCAGCAAGCAGTACCAAATAACAACGGCCACAGACTAGAAAGCCGCGCCCAGTCGTAGAGGTCATCAACCGTCGTCAAAATGACGTTTTCTGAAAGGTCTTGAGTGACATTGGTACGCTCAATCGGGTTGATGATTCGTTCTTTACCCTGGGTTGTTAAGTTAGAATTCAAGACCATTCCAAAGCTCCTTTACGCCATGCGTAAACTAAAGCGACTACAAGAATTGCAATAAAGACTAGCGCTTCAATAAAAGCCAATAGCCCCAAACGGTGGAAAGCTACCGCCCAAGGATACAAGAAAACAGTCTCCACATCAAAGACGACGAAGACCAGAGCAAACATGTAGTAGCGAATGTTGAACTGAATCCAGGCTCCCCCGATGGGTTCCATGCCAGATTCATAAGTGGTGCGACGTTCTGGAGCGTAACCACTGGGTCGTAGGAGCTTGGAAGCTGAGAGCGCTAAGGCTGGTACTAGGCTACAGATGATGAAGAAGCCTAGAAGGTACTCGTAACCGCTGAGGACAAACACAATGAGTATCTACCGCTTATGGAGTATTTTAAGTAGTGAGTTTTGAGTTTTGAGTGCTGAGTGCTGAGTGGTGAGTGCTGAGTGCTGAGTAGGAAATCTCACTTCTTTACTCAGAACTTTCGGAACTCGGAACTGTTTTACCCAACGCCCAATCCCTTAACTGCGTAACTTTCTTTTACATTATATCTGTTTGGTTTTTCTGAAATCTGGGAAACAGACGCACTTCAGGTATTTGATTCGCTTTTGCTAGTGATAGAAAAGTCTAACAATTATGTCATAATTTTTAACGTATATTTAAGATTTCTTCTCTGCGAGGCCTTAGCCATGAGCGAACCAGCTGTTGAGACTCCGGTGTTAGACCGCTACGAGTGTCGCGCCTGCGGTTATGTTTACGAACCTGAGAAGGGAGATGACAAGCATGATATTCCTTCCGGGGTACTCTTTGCAGAACTGCCCATAAATTGGCGCTGTCCAGTTTGTTCTGCTAAAAAGACCGCTTTTGCCAACATCGGCCCTGCCGGTACTGCATCCGGCTTTAAAGAAAATCTCGGTTATGGTTTGGGTGTTAACAACCTAACGCCAACCCAAAAGAATATCCTAATTTTTGGTGCTTTGGCTCTTGGGTTCTTGTTTTTTATCAGTCTTTACGGCTTACAATGACAGCCTTTAAGCAATTCCAAATAACGCTCTCTACCAGAGGCTTTACACTGCGCTAACAAAATTCAAAATGCAAAAGCCAGGACTTACAGCATCCTGGCTGCCAACTCCTACAAAAATTTAGAAATAACTAAGAAATACTGATGCATTCAATTGTGAAAGGTTGGCAACGAATATTTGCCTTGTTAATAGTAGTCGTGATGTGCATAGGTTGTAGCCAAGTTCCCTCTGTTAGCTACAACCCTTGGAAAGTCATTTCTGTGCCAACAGACTCGAATTTATTGGATATTGCTTTTACTGATAACCCTGAACATGGCTACTTAGTAGGTAGCAATGCCACTTTATTGGAAACTAATGACGGTGGTAATACCTGGAAACCAATAATACTGCAACTGGATGAGCAGAAGTATCGCTTTGACTCAGTAAGTTTTGCAGGTAAAGAAGGCTGGATTGCCGGAGAACCCGGACTGTTGCTGCACACTACCGATGAAGGCGCTTCTTGGTCGCGTATCCCCCTGAGCGAAAAGCTACCAGGTAGTCCGATCGCAGTTAAGGCACTGGCAGACAATACAGCTGAAATGGCTACTGATGTGGGAGCCATATATAAGACCACAGACGGCGGCAAAAACTGGAAAGCCCAAGTGGAATCAGCAGTGGGTGTGGTGCGTAACTTGGAACGTTCTCCTGATGGTAAATATATTGCGGTTTCTGCTAAGGGTAGTTTCTACTCGACTTGGGAACCAGGACAAGAGGCTTGGGTTCCCCATAACCGCAATAGTTCTCGGCGGTTAGAAAACATGGGCTTTGGTGAAAATGGGCAATTGTGGTTGCTAGCTAGAGGAGGTCAAGTTCAGTTTAGTGACCCAACTAAACCTGAAGAATGGCAAGAGGCAAAATATCCAGAATTATCCACCAGTTGGGGTTTACTGGATTTGGCATATCGTACACCCGATGAGATTTGGGTAGGTGGCGGTAGTGGTAATTTGTTACGGAGTGGCGACGGTGGCAAAACCTGGGAAAAAGACCGTGACATAGAAGAAGTTGCAGCTAATTTGTACAAGATTGTGTTCTTAGAGCCAGAACGGGGATTTATAATTGGCGATCGCGGCGTTTTGCTCAAATATTTACCAAACCCTGAAGCAGCTTAATGGGGACTGGGGACTGGGGACTGGATACGAGTTTTCCCAATACCCAATCCCTAATACCCAATACCCAATCCCCAATCCCTAATACCCAATCCCCAATCCCCAGTACTTATTTCTGAGAAGAACGTTGCAACTTGTAACTCTTTCTTAACTTTGTAGGATAATAAACTCTATAACATTCTTTGTGGAGGTAGGGATCTAAATGTCAGGTACCACTGGAGAACGTCCGTTTTCAGACATCATTACCAGCGTTCGTTACTGGGTAATTCACAGCATCACCATCCCGGCATTGTTTATTGCTGGTTGGCTATTTGTGCAAACTGGACTGGCTTATGATGCCTTTGGCACACCTCGTCCCAACGAGTATTTCACACCAGCACGCCAAGAAGTGCCCATTGTGAAGAACCGTTTTGAAGCGAAAAAACAAGTTGAACAATTTATTGGAAAGTAGTTTGAGATCATGACTAGCGGCAATAACATCAATCAACCAGTTACCTATCCAATTTTTACCGTTAGATGGCTGGCAGTTCACACTTTAGGTGTACCAACTGTATTCTTTTTGGGCGCGATCGCCGCAATGCAATTTATTCAACGTTAGGAGCAATTATGGTAGAAAGATCGCCCAACCCCAATAATCAGCCGGTTGAACTAAACCGGACTTCGCTATACCTGGGACTACTACTAGTTTTCGTTCTGGGGATTCTGTTTTCCAGTTACTTCTTTAACTAATTGGAACTACTGTTGTTAATCTTTGTTTATTGAACGTGTGTTGATTTGTTGTTAAGGGAGGAGAGAAGCTGTGTCTGGAAGTGGGAGAATTCCCCTGTGGGTCGTCGCTACGATCGCAGGTTTAGGTATAATTACAGTCTTGGGCATTTTCTTTTATGGTGCCTACGCCGGACTCGGTTCTTCGATTTAACATTAGTTTGAAGTTTGAACCGAACACTATAAGTTAGAATTTTCCAGCATTTGTTGAGAAATCAACGTTAAAAAAACCGCCTGTCTCTATGAGATAGGCGGTATTAATTTTGGTCAATAGTCATTTATCCTTTATCCTTTGTCATTTGTTTCTTGCAAATGACTAATGACTAATGACTATTGACTACATCAGCTGATATCGTCGCTTTCAATGTATAAAAATAGAAACGCGAAGGTTATAGCTGGTAAAACCCAACCAATGATGGGAACGAAGATAGAAGGCAAAAAGGAAGCTGCCATAGTAAAAGTTCCTGTTAAATAACACTACAATTCAAAATGAGCTTACTCCAAATCCTGCCAGATTTTTGAAATTCTAAAGATTTTTAACACAGCCCATGTTGAGAGTGGGGGAAATGAGGGAGATGAGGGAGCAGGGGAAGCAGGGGAAGCAGGGGGAGGAGAAGTAATGCCCAATGCCCAATTCCCAATGCCCAATACCTAAGTTACATACCCAGAAGTTCATCTAGCTGCAAGTTTGGCAAGTCTGGAGGAATCACAGTTCGCACTATTGTAACTTTGTGACTCTCTTGTTGGGTTGTCAGATCAAGTGCGATCGCTTCCAAGCGAATTTCCAAACAGCCAAAGGGAATGTTTAATTGCGTTATTACTTCCAACCCTCCTGATGCATTAGGTAGCAAATTTGTCAATAAATGAGGCCCATCTAGTAACCAGCGAGTTTGATAATCTTCAAGCCATAACTTGACAACAACTTGCGGAGGTACTTCAGGCAGTACTACCCGTACTAGCAAAGACTTGCCAGCGATTAGTTCGCCTTCTGGCACATGCAACTGTGGAATTGGCAAAGGCTTATTAGTTGCTGCAATCATAGGTAAGGAAGGGGATAAATCTAATAGTGCTTGCTCCTTTTCTTCAAAGAGGTAACTCCTCGTTGCATCGGCTTCTAGTTCACTATATGTATCATCTACAACGATTTCTTGCGCCAACCAAGCTGACGCTATATTTACTTTTATCGGAGGAGGGGGGGGCGGTAGTTGTGTTACCAGAGCCGATGAAAGTGTTGCTTCTTCTAATACTTTTTCTAGTTCCGTATTTACTCCTGTCCCCTCTGCTTCCTCTGCTGTGTCTACATCTTCCCCAAAGTTACTCAGTTCGTTAGCTAACCCTTGGTCTTCTTCCCATGTTTCCTGTTCGTGCCATGTCTGAGTCAGGATAAGTTCTGAGTGACCCCAATCTTCGCTCAGATTATTCTCCGTGTTGGTATCTAGATTTAACGACAAGTTGATATCAAGATTCGTAGTTTCTGCACTAAGAGAAACGGGTGTCTGCTGTGCTGAAACATAGTTATCGTAGTCTTGAAGTTGCAGATGATTGATGGATTCAGGCAAAGAGTATCCTTGGCTCTGCATCCACTTCCTGAGTAAAGGAGATGAGTAAAGATTGCCTGTTGTGATGAATTGTGAATTTTGCTGGGCTTCGATTTCAGCAACGGATTCTTCCTGAAATTGTGTATTTGGTTGGGCTTCGGCTTCAGCAACAAATTCTTCTTGAAATTGTGTATTTGTTTGGGCTTCGACTTCAGCAACAAATTCTTCCTGGAATTGTGCATCACCTACTACTAATTCAGGTGTATTTTCATCTTCAGCTACAATTGCATCCAACTGCGGGAAGTCTTCAGCCGCCTGAACTTCCAAGGCTTCTGGGGGGACATTGTTTTTTACTTCTTCTTCTGCATCACTTGGCAAAGCTTGTAGCCGTTTCAAGTATGGCAAAGTAGTACCGAGTATTGGCATTCGACGTTGCCTGATGACCAACTGCTCCAAGTTAATTGCAGCTATAGTAGCATCCTTTTCTAGAAGCTCCTCCTGTATGGGGGGTTCTGCAACAATATCTGCTGTGGGAGAGTTGGCATCGGTTTGAATAGGAGGCAGTTTCGGCAATTGAGGCGAAGTGCCTGAGTTCTTTAACTTAGATGTTGTCCGCAAGGTGGCTTCTCGCAGAACTTGCAGATTTATTTGCGGTGGTAGGGGTGTGCTTGGGGATGGATTAAGTATCTGTTGCTGGTCTGTTTTTGGAATTTTGACCAGATTGAATAGTTTCAAATCGAGCTTAACAGGTGTCTCTGGTTCTGTGAAAGCAGTAGATGAGTCTGATGGTGTTATGGGGTCATTTAAGGATGTACTAGGTTTTGCTGCGGCTGTGATTGCCAGTAATTCCGTTACATCTGCTGTAATGGTGAAGGACTGACTAGCTAACTGGATAACTTCACCAGCATCGGCGAATTTACCATACAAACTAATATCTGCCAAAATTAACTTGGATTCACAGTCAGCAGGAATATCAATTGAGGTATTGATGGTGAAGGGTAATTCCTGATCTGGCAAGGATTGCCGTACCTGGGTCAAGATTTTCGACTCTAGGGGCGATCGCAGTTCAATTCCTAGTTCAATTGCCCGCAGGCTTTCTGGGGATAATGTTTCAGCCTGATCTAGATTTGTCTTTTCTTTGAGTTCTATGTGTCCATTGATTGTAAGAGCATGTCCCCAACGAGCAATGTAAGTATCCTGATCTAAAGTTAGCTGTAATGGTGGCGGTGGTTGTGTTGCTAAAGAATCTGTAACCTTTTCATCTTGGGGCAGCAGTTCAGAAGTGGGTAAAGCTAAATCTATTAAATTTTGTAAAATCTGCTCTGCCGTCTCACCTTTGAGCCACACAGGACTCACAGGCTCATTGATAACTATATCTTCTTCCGTTTCATCTGACAGAACAGTGGTAGAAGGGTTGCTGTATGTAGTAATTGCCACTTCTGTAGAAACAGTGATCGCGTGATCAAACGTAATTAAGGTTTCTGCTGGGGCAGTGTATTCTAAGTTCTCTTCTGGGAGAACAGCGATAGTGGGGTTGCTGTGTAATTCTGTAGAAACAGCGATCGCATTATCAAACGTAATTACGGTTTCTGCTGGGGCAGTATATTCTAAGTTCTCTTCTGGGAGAACAGCGATAGTGGGGTTGCTGTGTAATTCTGTAGAAACAGCGATCGCGTTATCAAATGTAATTTCTGTTTCTTCTGGGGCAGTATATTCTAAGTTCTCTTCTGGGAGAACAGCGATAGTGGGGTTGCTGTATTTAGTAATTGCCAGTTCTGTGGAAATAGCGATCGCGTTATCAAATGTAATTGCGGGTTCTGCTGGGGCTGTGCATTCTAAGTTTTCAGAAACAGTATTTGGGTGAGCGAGTGAATTTGATTCTACATTCTTCCTCTGCTCCTCTTCCAGCTGTGACAAGACTTGCAGTTGGACTTTGTATTGCCAAGATTTACCGAGTAGTTCCGACATCAAATCGCCGGAACAGCGCAACTCCCAAACTCCCGCCTGGAAGTAGGTAAAAGGAATTACCGCCATTAAGCCTTCTGAGTTAGTGCGACGCGATCGCTTGAAAATTCGCCGCGTTGGTTGAACTTCCTCAGTTGAAGAGTGAGTTACCCGAACTTCCACGTCTGTATCAGGAAGGTTAGAACGAGCCAAAACTCTATACTGTCCTTCCAAAATTTCCAAATTTGGCGATTCTAGGATATGCCACGAGCGTGCGCCTTGTTTCTGTATCAGAAATTGCCAGTGTTCCATTGTAAGTGATGCCCAGACCGACGAGCCGCTGAGTAATATTGTGTATTAACTTGCTTGCAAGTTTACCTCAGTATTTTGGAAATGCCCCACTTAAATAGCTATCAAATTAACTCAGTTTTACTTACTTAACTTTTCTTGCTTTAACTAGCCACGTCAAGGTTACTTCAAGAGACGACCTTGTTGCTTGTGCATAAAGCTTTTGTTGTTATTCTGAATATTAAGTTTGACACTCTCCAGTGCTCAATTAACAGGGATACAATAGATAACATTAGCTGTCTCTGCTCAACTTATTACCAAAAAATTTGTATAATTTATTACTAAATATTCAATTTACAATAGACACAACATACAATAAATTAAGATTCACTTGAGAATTTTTATTAAATTGTGATTTCCCACATTTTTGATACAAAGAGATAGGATGTGGCTCTTAAGTGTCCTCTGCGATCGTCCTGGCTGGGCGCAAAGCGTCATCATGAAGAGTGCTGAGTGGGTAAATCACAACACTTAACCCTAGATATATCTATGGGGTCAATCCAAAATCCAAAATCTAAAATCCAAAATCTAAAATCCAAAATTGTTTGACAATGAGGATTTATAGGAGGGATTCGATGCTAGTCATTTTAATGGGCGATCAAATCCTTGCCCCTGAGCAAGTTTGCCAGTCTTGTTTACTCGCTGATGGGAGGGGTCAACCTCGTTGGCGTGAGGGTCAACTGCGCTGTGGTCAAGCCATTCACAAACTTACTCAACAGCAGCCAGACCAGTATGAGTGCATGATGGGCTTTCGTATCGCCCATATAGAATAGTTGAATTTATCAGCAAGACCAAGCAACTGCGTTATCCTAAGCTCAAGTAACTATTGAAATTTAACCACAGGAGAACGCATAATGTCTTGGCGCGGGTCTACAACAGTTTCAGATCGGATTTTTGCTTCCTTGCCTTATTTGCTTCCTCTAGTTGAAGTGTTTGTATTTGGTAGATATTTGCTCTCAGAATTTCCACCACTACAACTGCTGTTTCTGCCGCTCGTGCCATTGTTAAATATTTACTACGGCGTGCGTTATGCAGGAATGATTATTTTCTTTGCTTTATTTTTGCTGGTAGTGAGAAACGAAAAAATTAGTCACTTTATTCGTTTCAACACCATGCAAGCAATCCTTTTGGACATCATTATCTTTTTGTTTAGCATCCTTACTGATGTTGTGGGACTAGTTCCCGTTGGTGGTTTTGCAATCCAAACCCTATCCACAACCATTTTTATTGGCATAGTGGGAGCAGTTGCATATTCAGTCATCCAGTCTGTAAGCGGTCGTTATGCGGAAATCCCGGCGATTTCCGATGCAGTGTATATGCAAGTACGTTAGAAGTTAACGAGCCACTACGGTGTTTTCCAGGCGGCCAATACCTTCAATTTCTACGCGGACGCGATCGCCTGGATGCAATGCGCTTACACCCTCTGGCGTACCTGTAAGCACCAAATCACCAGGTAGTAGCGTCATCACCTGACTGATATAGGAAACTAAAACATCGGGCGAAAACACCATCTGATCGATGCAGGCAGATTGGACTGGGTTAGCGTCGTCATTCACAAAAGTCTGCAATCTCGCTCCTGGATTTAATTCCCGCACAATCCAAGGGCCCAAGGGACAGAAAGTATCAAAACCTTTAGCTCGCGTCCATTGACCATCCCGTTTTTGTAAATCCCGCGCTGTTACGTCATTGGCAATGGTGTAGCCCCAAATTTTAGTTTGGGCTACTTCTGGTGTGCATTCAAAGGCGTAATCGCCAATCACTAGTGCTAACTCTCCTTCATAGTCAACTCTTTGTGATTGGGGAGGATACTTAATTTCCCTCTCAGATGGAATGATAGACGTGGGTGGCTTCAGAAAGATTAGTGGCTCAGAAGGTACTAAAGTTCCCATTTCGGCTGCATGTTCTGCATAATTCTTACCCACCGCCACAATTTTTGAGGGAGCGCAAGGAGCCAGAATTTGGTAATTTTCTGGTGTCAAAGTCAAATCAGTGGGTTGTCCTTGTAACCAGGGCGGAGCATCTAGCACCTGGACATTGAGGGATAGTTGGAGTATCCCATAATAAATCTGTCCTTCTTGATTTTGAATTCGCACATAGCGCTGCGCCATAACCTTGACGAATATCCTTTTATTTGATTTTTTGTTGCTGTGAGCGGGTAGCAATCCTCAGTTGGCTTTTTAGCGAACCGATTGAGCCTTAAGCATGAAAGCGATCGCGATCGCTTTCGATGCCCATAGGGTAAAGATACCCATTGGCGAAGCTAATAACTTGATCAATCTTTCTAAACAAATATCGGGGTTGCCTCCCGACCTAGTTTTCATTGGGGACATCCAAAATAATCCAAACTCCGGCGATTTGGCTAATGATTCAAATTGAAAACTGGTAAGATTATAGTTCCTTGTTGCTTCAGATGTTGATTAATACTGGCATTTTTAATTAAAACAAGGTATAAATTAACATCAGCAGCCACTTTTGTCCATGAGGAAACTGAAAAATATGACTACAAGTTACGAAACAATGTACATTCTCCGTCCTGACCTGGGAGAGGAACAGGTAGAGCAAGCAATTACTAAATATCAGAATTTGCTTCGCGATCAAGGCGCAGAGGATATCCAAATTCAAAATCGTGGTAAGCGTCGTCTGGCTTATGAAATCAAAAAACACCGCGATGGTATCTATATCCAGTTAAACTACGGTGCGCCTGCAACTGCGATCGCCCCCTTTGAACGCGCCATGCGCTTGAGTGAAGAAGTGATTCGCTATTTGACCGTTAAGCAGGAAATCGCCGAAGAAAAACCTCCTAAAGAGGAAAAAGAAAAGCCAACTAAAGTAGCTGCAACAGTCTAAGGGAACAGGGAGCAGGGGGAGCAGAGGAGCAGAGGGGAAATAACCAATGCCCAATGCCCAATGCCCAATGCCCCATGCCCAATCCCCAATCCCATTCAATAAAATTTTGTCTTTTTCTTTTCTCGTAACTCATTTGGGAATGCTAAATTAACAAATACTTGCCAAAGGTAGTACTCCCGCAGTTATACCTAAGAGTGGACAAGATTCTGAATGGGAGCTTTAAGCTACTGTGATCCAATCTGATACACCCAATATTCAAGTTCTCTCTACGGAAGTATCGCAGCTACGCCAAGAGTTGCAACTTCGCGATCAATTAGTACAACAACTATCTCAAGAACTCTTCCGGCTGGTAAAAGGTAATACTAGTTTTATGCCCCAGCAGCCGGAGCTTGAGCGTGATCTCACCCAGTTACATGCTTTACAAGAACAACTCCAGGCTGTAGAGCAGCAGGTGGCGTTCTACCAAGAGCAAATTACAACTCGTGACTCCGAAATTTACCAATTGCGACAGTCAGTCCAAGAACTCACCGATCGCACTCGGATGTTGGAGCAAGTAGTACAAGAGTTACCTCAAATTTACCGTCGGAAGTTTGAGGAGCGGATGACGCCAGTGAGAGAAAAGGTAGCAATGCTACAACGGGAAAACCGCCAACTACAAGCAGAACTGCAAAGTGTGAGTTACCGTTTAGCTCTCAAAACTCGTAATGCTAGTCACAGCGGCATTGATTTACCAAATTTTCCTCGCCCAGCATCCGAACAAGCTAATATTTCAACTCCCCAGAATGCCTAAAATTAACATTATGGTGGAATCTTAAGAGGTAAGAAATTGGTGCGGCAAAGGATCTCTGACATTCGAGCCTTTCTTACCTCCTGCTTCCTTACACTAGCTACGTCGGATATATAACATTTAGCTCAAATTGACTTATCCCACAGCTAAAAGCCAATGGGATTATTTATACCCAAATCGGTGCAGGCTGATTTAAGCAGCCTATACCAACTTGTCATTAAGCACTTGTGCTTACTTACTTTTCTAGAAAAAAAGAAAATCAGCCTGCTAGCACCAGACTGTTATCTTTAGAAAATGTGAAAAAATGCAAATATTGCTTGACTATGCCATCCTTCTATAGGTAGATTTATTATCTAACCTGCTAGCACCAGACTGTTATTTTTGACGGTAGTAAAAATATCTTCGTAAGTGTGAAAAATTTCAAACACCGTATCTAGTTGGGTAAGTTCCAAAATTAACCGTACAGGAGCTTGCACGTTGCATAGAACCAAGCGGCAGCCACTCTGACGTGCAGCTTTTAAACCTTTAACTAAAGGCACTAACCCAGAACTGTCCATGAAATTGACTTCTGCTAGGTCGATAATCCAGAGCTGATGAGCTTGAGGCACTACTTCAGCCATTTGTTCACTCAGAGCCTTACCACCTTCCAAATCTATACTTCCTTGGGGTTTAAACAAAATCACTTGAAGTTCTTGTGTGAGAGCCATAAATTTAACAGGGTAATTGGAACACTTGACAGAAAATTGAAAAAAGACATCAATACGTCTTCTCTTTCAACGGCAAAATGACTGTTTTACCCAGATATTTGGGCAATTTCAGTCGTACAGTTGAGAGAGATTATTTCAGTATTCATGTCGTATAATTTGTGATAACTTTCATCAATATAGGCATAAGCGCCTAACAATTTCGGTATCAACCGTATCTTTTACAAGATTTTCACAATTTAAATGGATATTTATGAACTTTCTATAAATTTTTTATTTCCTTTGTAATAAATATTAGCTTGTGGTAACAAGTTTAAAAAAATGTATAGTTAATATTCAAGATTTAAGAGCTACCATAGACTAAAATCTATGGATTATTCAGTATAAAACTAATGACTTAATAACTCTATGTATTGGTTTGATTGACACCCCAGGCAAAAACAAGCAAAGATATAGTAAAAGTAAAAATTTGTAAAGACGGCGGTGCGGGATGTCTTTAGAGCTGATTTCACTAGAAAATATCCAGAAAGTCGCCCATAGTTACGGGTATTGGGCAATCTTTTTGGGAATTTTGCTAGAAAATTTAGGCATTCCCCTTCCTGGTGAAACCGTGACCTTAGTGGGCGGGTTTCTAGCTGGCAGCGATGAACTAAATTTCTGGCTGGTTCTCGGTGATGCAATCATGGGTGCTGTCATTGGTGGCACTTGTGGCTATTGGATTGGTAGGGTTAGCGGTTGGCCTTTCCTAGTAAAAGTTGGTAGCATTTTTCGGATTTCGGAAGTGCGATTACTGACTATTAAAGATCAATTTAGTCAAAATGCTGCTAAAGCGGTATTTTTTGGACGTTTTCTGGCATTATTGCGAGTTTTTGCTGCACCACTAGCTGGTATAGCTGAAATGCCCTTTGGAAAATTCTTTTTATACAACTTTTTAGGAGCAGTTGCTTGGGCTAGTTTGATGGTGACATTAGCTTTCTTTGCTGGCAAAATTGTCTCTCTAGAACAATTGGTTGCTTGGGTGGGTCAATTTGCGATCGCAGCTTTACTGATCCTCACTGCTTTAATTGTTGTGCCCCTGTGGCTCGAATCTCGTCAAGTTAAGGGTGCAGCAGAAGAGTAAATAGTCGGAGTGGGGAGATGAGGGAGAAAATTTTTCCTTGTCTTCTCATCCCCCTAATCTTCCTAACCTCTAACTTGCTGTGACCAAATGCGAGTTGGTAGTCCCCAAACATAGATAAAGCCTTCAGCGGCTTTGTGGTCAAATTGGTCTTCGGCTCCGTAAGTTGCCAAATCGGGAGTATAGAGGGAATTATCGCTCGAACGCCCAACTATTGTAGAGTTGCCCTTGAACAACTTCATTCGCACAGTTCCAGAGACTCGCTCTTGTGTCTTTTGAATAAAGGCATCTAGTGCAACTTTGAGTGGACTGTACCACAAACCGTTATAAACGATTTGGCTGTAAGTTTCTTCAATCCCACGCTTGTAATGGGTGACATCTGCCGTCAAAGTCAAGCTTTCTAAATCCCGATGTGCCTGAATTAGCACCAACATCGCGGGAGATTCGTAGATTTCCCGCGATTTAATACCTACCAGACGGTTTTCAATCATATCAATCCGGCCGATACCGTGGTTTCCTACCACCTGATTGAGTTCTTCAATTAGTTCAACTGGTTTTTTAGCTATACCGTTGATGGTTGTGGGAATACCACGGTGGAAACCGATTTCGATGTACTCTGGCTCGTTGGGAGTATCAGCGATCGCTTTTGTCATTTCATAAATTTCTTCTGGTGGCTCAAATGAGGGATCTTCGAGACTACCCGCTTCAATACTACGACCGAGCAAATTTTTATCAATACTATAAGGAGAAGATTTTTTGACTGGTGAGGGGATACCAAACTTCTCACCATAAGCGATGGTTTCCTCACGGCTCATTCCCCATTCTCTAGCTGGTGCGAGGATCTTTATGTTGGGGTTGAGCGCGGTTACAGAGACATCAAAACGAACCTGATCGTTACCTTTACCGGTGCAACCGTGAGCGATCGCATCAGCACCATATTTTTCAGCCGTTTCTACTAATATCTTAGCAATCAGTGGACGGGCAAGAGCGGTTCCGAGAGGATAACGATTTTCATAGAGGGCATTGGCTTGAATCGCTCCAAAGGCGTAATCTTTAACGAAGCTGTCTTTGACATCCGCCACAAGTGATTCACTTGCACCCGATTTCAGAGCTTTTTCTCGAACTGGCTCTAATTCATCTCCCTGACCTAAATCTGCTGCTAGGGTAATCACCTCTTCCACACCCCACTCCTGTTTGAGGTAAGGGATGCAAACAGAAGTATCCACTCCACCAGAATATGCCAGGACAACCTTTTTGGCGCGACCCATTAATTTCTCCACTTAGGACAACAAAGAATGAGTCATTATTATATCTAAACTAATCCATGTATATTTTCTTCATGCAACTGATTGAAGGAGGCAGGAGGCAGAAGGCAGAAGGCAGAAGGTTTTACCTCAGTTGGGGATTCAAACCTCTCCTGAAAAAGAGCCACCAAATTGAAAATTTGGAGTTCTTGTCTTAAACCCAAGACCCGTCTGGTCGAGGTACTTGAGAGATAGCGCAGCATTAGCTAGTCCGCGAGTGTTGGGCAGTTTTCCTTCTGCCTTCTTTGATAATAAAAATCCCGACTTCTTAGAAAAGTCGGGAATCTGAGCCTTGCAATTTTCTTGAAGAAGAATTCAGAAGTCAGAATGAATCAGTGGATTCATCCACTATGAAGTTAAAAATACCCAACAGAATTCTGGCTCCTGACTCCTGAATTCTGTTTCGATAAATTAAATAAGATTGCGATCGTTTCTAGATAAAACTTTTTTTATATGGCTTTGTATCAGTTTTCACCAGACTAAATAAATATTAAAAATCTACAGGGTGGATAATCCCACCCTGTTTTAGATAGATGCAAATCAATCACCTAACAGAAGTTGATTCTTGATAATCTGGTTTAAGCTTTTGTGCTTGATGGTTTAGAAGATGCTGTCTTTTTACCCAAGAATAAACCTAACCCCAACACAGACAATCCAAGCATCAAACTTGGTTCGGGAACGCTTGTGCTTGTGTAAGTGACAGTCTGAACACCTGCGTCAGTGGAATCATTCAAATTGATAAAACTTTCGCGGAAGACGTTAAAAGTGCCAGGTGTAAAATACAACCCTAACCCCGCTTCGTTCAAAATTGTTCCCGAAAAATCGGTGAAAACTGAGGCTAAAGGATCATCAGCTTCGGTGTATAACTGTCCACCAAAGGTAGCAGAAATCTTTAAACCTTCGGCGATCGTTACTTCTTGATCGTCTGCTGCTGCTGCTTGGTCGAATGAAAAACTGCCTATGAGGGTTTTATCGTCGTTAGAAAAATTATAAGTTAGGGCTGCTGCTTGGGCGGGGATAGCCTCGCCTAACGAAAAAATCAAAGCAGTTCCTACTGTTGCAGCGGCTAACCTCTGGAAGATGGAGTCAGTCATTTGTTTCCCTTGATAAAAGAACTGGAGCAAAAATACCGCAATAGTTTTGTGAGACAGAGATGGTGTTACTACATCTCTGCAATACAAAGCTTTTCAGTTAGTTGTTTAGTGAAGCGGTGTATTTAATTCACGGACTGGCGATCGCAGTTTTCATAGCCTGGAAGATATGACTTTGGTCAACCACACCCCGAACACCAGGCACAGTATACGTACCAGAGCTATCTGTAATCTGGAAGCCTTGTCCTAGCGATCGCGTCAGAGTTGATGCGTAAGCGCCCTGATAGTAAACAGGTACAACCCGACGGCTATGGCTACCCCAGAGGTATTTGTAATTTGGATCAGACCCCCAGAAGTGACCAGCATCAGTAGGATTGTGCTTCACGAATGTGATGTCTTTGGCGTTATATTTCAAGCCTCTAGCCTGATTTGGGTCAGGATTAGGAGTCAATTTAGAGGCAAAGTCATTATTCAAAGTTAGATAGTGGTCATGGTCAGCAGTAACCAGTAGTAGATTCTTACTCCAACCACCATGATTTTCTACCCAAGTAATGACTTGCTGGACTGCCTTATCAAAATCATTCATGGTACCAATCAGGTTATCCATGTTGTTGTCATGAGCAGCCCAGTCTACATCACCTCCCTCAACCATCAACCAGAAGCCGTCTTTGTCTTTACCTAAAACGGTTAAAGCTGCTTTGGTCAGATCAGCCAAAGTTGGATTTTCGTTAATTTCTTTAGCGATAAAGCTAGCGTCGGTTTCACCAGGAGCTAGAGGACGAACTGTATCGGGTGCTGGAACATTAGGAGCGATGGGATTACCCGCTGCATCGATGACAGGAACACAATCCCCAGCAGTACCAGTAATTATTTTACCGGATGGACAGGTATCGGGAGTTCCACCGCCTCTGACAACAGAGCTATAAAGGCTGAAGGTGCCCAGGCCTGTTAAGCTGTAATCTCCCTTAGAAGAACTAGCAGGAAGGTTGCCGTCTTGTCCACGAGCACCATACAGACCAAATAATTTCTCTCCCTTATTTGGATCGATTTTTGCAGCCGTGTTTAGCAGTGTCGCAGTTGCATTTGGGCCACGTTCCAAAAAGGTATAACCGTAACGATTTGACGTAGGGTTATTCTTCAAATGCTGGTAAGTGTCTTCTGTAATGTACGTATATTTCAAGACGCCATCAGCTGTACTTGCAATATCTCTATTCTCAAGGTCTTTAGGATGACCGCCACCCAACAAAACATTAGGCTGAAAGTTCAGCAATGTCTGTTGCAAAATGCTGTCTTGGTTACTCTTGCTAGGGTCGTAAACACTATCGTATTTGCTACGACGATTTACGAAAGAAGCCGCAGCACCAGGCGTTGCGTGGCTAACAGGTACGGAAGTTACCAAGCCTGTAGACTTACTATTTTCCTTAGCAATTTCCAGGATGGTTTTCAATCTCTTCTCGTAAATGTCTACCCCCATCGCGTTGTTGAAGCTCTTTACTCCCGTGTAAAGAGTTGTAGCGGTGTTAGCAGAGTCAGGATAACTGTACTTAATGTAATCTTTGTCATAAGTACCAGGATTAGCAGGGGTCAGAGGAACCCAAGGAAGAGGGCCACCTTTACTGATGTCATAACCCGCCAGATTGCCACTCGCTAAACTATTGCCATCAACTCTATTGCCAGGGTTAAAAGGAGTCGGCTGGAATGAGAAGTTGGGACGAACAGGACTTGCACCTGTGAGTGGATTAGAGTTATCTAGAGCAGAGTTACCTGTTAGATGAGGCTGATCTGTTGGATTGGTTGGCGTATTTCCCTGAATCGTTGTGCCGTAAGTTGTTACCAGCCCATATCCAGTTAGCTTTTGGAAGCTAAGACCTGAACCTTTACCACTAGTGTAAAAAGGCGCACCTTTGGCGACAGCTGCGGCTCGTGCCATCTCCCAACCCATACCATCGCCAATCATGATAATTACGTTAACTCTATTACCAGCAGCCAGGGTGGGCTGAAAAACAGAATTACCAAATACCAGCAGAACGGTACAAAGCAAGCCAGTCATAATCAAAGCTAGCGATCGCTTGTACTTTTGCAAAAATGAAATCATTACAGTTTGCCTTAAAATTAATTGAGCAAGTATTAGCCGTTAATACTGATAAAAATTTGGTTCTAGATGACTAGCACCAAAGTCTGAATAGGTAGTAGTCACATCTAACTGAGTAGATACTGTGGCATCACTTTGGTTGTAGGCGGTTGCTGGTTGTTGATTTGATGTTCCGAAGAACAACAAAACTGCCAGAAGCAGACCAGAAATAAAGCAAGCAAAGGGGCGTTTGTACTGTTTCAGTAGTGAAAATATTTGGGATTTTTGAATGAAATTCATCATCAGTAAACCTCCTAGTAAATAGCCGAAAGCTATATTTTTAAAATTGAAAAATGCTAATAAGCATTATGTTTAAATGGCAATCTTTAAGTCAATTTAGTTGATTTTTTATTTTCCGATAACATTAAAATTAGGTCTTGATTAAACAAAGGATGAATTGGCGGTGTTGAAGGTTTATTACAGCTAGTTAGCTGCAAAGTTATCTCAGTAATATTAAAAGTTTTTCGGATGTGATTTTCCAACTTAGTGAGTAAGCGATCGCGTTCTTGGATAGTTGTACATTCAACTGTCAAATTGGCACAAAGCATTACCTTATTTAAGCTAAGTGTCCAGATGTGGAGTTTTTCTACTTGCACAACACCAGGAAAAGATTGAAGAGATATTTCCACCTCAATAGGGTCGATTGATTCCGGTGCATACTCCAAAAAAATCTTTAAACTTTCTTGTACTAAAGGGAAAGCACTTAAACCCGTAAAAGCTGCAACGACTAAACTAATAGCAACATCTGCCCACCACCAATCCCAAAGATGAACTGCTAAGGCAGCTATAATTACACCCACAGAGCTAGCAGTATCGGCAATGACATGAAGCAAAGCTCCGCGCAGATTTAAATCGTTGTGAGTGTGGGGATGAAGCAAAGTAATATTGAGCAAATTGACGATTAAACCTAATACGGCAATCCCTAACATTGGTAAGCCCAAAATGGTTGCTGGATGTTGCCAGCGTTGAATAGCTTCCTGTATGATAAAAGTTGCGATCGCAAGTAAACTTAATCCATTCAACAAAGCTGCTAAAACTTCAATCCGCTGATTTCCAAAGGTTGCTTTTTTCTTAGCTGGTTGCTGTGCCAAAAAACTAGCAAGTAGCGATATTACTAAAGCTGTAATATCCGATAGGATATGCCCTGCATCTGCTTGTAAGGATAAACTTTTACTCCATAAACCCACACTCCACTCAGCAATAAAAAAAACAGCAAGTAAACCTACTGTTATCCACAAAACTTTGGATTTTTGCTGATTATTAAATACTTTTCCTGAATCATCTTCACATCCACACCATTGAAGTGAAAGCATTACTTAAAAACCTTTTTACAGTACAGTATTCGCTCAATTGGTATGACGATTAGATTCACAAATATGTGAACACCAGAAAAATATGAACCTATGAAAAAGTTATCTTACTTAATTTAAGAAATGGTAATGTTTGTGTTAAACCTGATAAATTAAAGCACAATAATCCGTGCAGTCCCCAGCAGAGGAAGAAGCAAATATCCTATTAGTAATTTCTTGCTAATTGCACAATAACTTTATCTATAATCAAAACCTGTGATCAGCTTATCAAGTCAAATAGAGGATGATAATCATTATCTTTTAACTTTTGCTGATGCAGATAATAAAAGCCTTTCTGAGGCGCAAATATGCGTTACGTAAATATATATTGATAATAAGAATCCTTTCACTGATTTCCAACAATATTTGGATAAAGTTTTAAAGATTATGAGATGCCGATTTGCATATTTACTTACTACAAATAGAGTTTTGTGAATCATTTTAATCTGATTCTATGAGAATTTGACGCAAACAAAAGACTAATGACTTTGGAGGCGGGCGGCTATCCCGGACACCCCTTGAAGGGATGGGATTCCAGCCGATTTTCGTTGAGTGGATAAGTGGAATTATCGCTTCACAGCAAATTTATATATCCCTGACAATCTTAAAGATTTTACGATAATAATCTTTTGTTTGATATTTCTTAACCTGTACGCAGTGGTTAAAAGCTTATGTAAGTGAAATTACAGGACTATTGATTTTTTAACTCTGGAGTATATTCTGATGAAATTAGCTAAAAATCTTGGTATTGCGACCGTTGCAGCTGCCATGTCTATTGCTGCTATGGGTGCTAAACCAGTGCAAGCTGCCTTGGTTAACTACGGTTTTACTGTAAATGCCACATCTGGCGATAATCCCGGTCAGTATTTCGGCTCTTTTCAATACGATGACTCGACCTTAACCAATACAGGTCTTGAGACATTGGGAGTTGAGAATGGATTAGCAGTTGCATTCAACTACTTGGGTACTAACTATACAGAGGCAGATGATATTGATTTTGACAGTTTTCCTATAGCCAGCTTTAATAATGGCGAAGTTTTAGGATTAAGCTATTTTGTTGCAGACCAGTTTCTAATCGGAAGTGATCCCAATACTCCAGATGTAGGAGGAAACAACTTTTATCTGATTGATCAATCAGTAAATACAACACAAGTAGGTACTGTAAGCTACGCTAAAGTACCCGAACCGTTAGCTGCTGGTGGTACAGCTATTGCTGCTGTTATGGGATTGTGGATGCAACGTAAGAAGAGAGCAACAAAATTTGTGGGTTAATAACTATAAGTGAATGGCATTAAGAAAAGATACAGCCCTTGCTCTGACTGGAACAAGCCTCTAATCCATTCTGGAAGGGCTGCTGCCTCTTGTAAATACATTCCCAGCCTCCAGGCTGGGAACGAGACGACCAAGCCTTTGGGCTTTTCTTACTGCCATTTAGCTATAAGTAATATTGACTGGTTCCCAGCCTCCAGGCTGGGAAACCATCATTGGAGGCTCGGCCTCCAATGGCTTGACTAGAGGAAGCAGCCCTCTTGGAATACATTCCCTGTAAGTAAATCACCTTAATCCTTGCCCGTGTTTAGAGTCAAGAATTAAGGTGATTTAAAACTATTTAAGATACTTTGCTAAATGAATCCGTTCTTATTAGTCTTTATAGACCACCAATAACGCCACCGTCATTACGGGTAATTACTACCACTGATGAACGTGGACGACCAGATGGGCCATACCCTTGACTATTAGGCCAATTGCTGGCGATCGTGGGATTCGAGGCATCCCCGCGATCGCCTGGGTGTTGGATGTTGATAAACATCGCTTTGCCATCGGGTGTACTAGTAATACCAGTTACTTCACAATCCGTAGGGCTGGTTAAGAAGCGCCTAACTTGTTTGGTATTGGGGTCAGCACATGACATAGTGTTGCTACCGATGTTTACTAAATCACCGATACCATCACCTGCGTGGTCAGTCTGAACCCAGAGGCGGCCAAAGTCGTCAAACCATAGACCATCTGGTGAACTTAAGTCGTCACCTTTAATATTGCCCTGAAGATTTGGTTCAGGTCTGGTTTTGTCGCCAGCTTCAAAGAAGATATCCCATTTGAAAGTTGTAGCCGTAACGCTGCGTCCATCTTCGCGCCAGCGAATGATGTGACCGTAACGGTTGTCAGGACGTGGGTTGGAAGCATTTACGGGAGGACGCGCACCGCCTGCTGCTGTTGTGCCGTCTGGCTGGTTGGAGGAAACTGGAGTTGTGCCACGACGAGTATTATTAGTCAGCGTGCAGTAGACTTCAATCTCTTTATATCCACCAATCCGAGGGCGTACAGCTACCCACTCTGGGCGATCCATCATGGTTGCGCCGACTCGATCGCCAGCTTGTCTTGTCTTAACGAGTACTTCAGCTTGGCTTCTGAAACCATTTTCTGGTGTCAAACCATTCTGACCGTAGACCAAAGGAATCCACTTGCCAGTACCGTTGTCATTGAATTTGGCAACGTACAGAACACCGTTGTCGAGCAAATCGCGGTTAGCAGCAGGATTTCCGGGATTTAAAGGTTGGGCACAAACGAACTTGTAGATATATTCGTTGCGCTCGTCATCACCCTGATAGAAAGCAACACGGTTATTGTCATCAACAACAACCTGAGCGCTCTCGTGCTTGAACCGACCAAGAGCAGTACGCTTGACTGGCTTGCTTTGAGGATTGTAGGGATCAATCTCAACCACCCAGCCGAATAAATGGGGTTCGAGTGGGTTGGTGCTGGCATCGAAGCGTGGATCAACTTCCGGCCAGCGATAGCTAGACTGTCTAGGTACACCGTATCGATTCTGTCCTGCCAGGATATCAGACTTTTCGATGCCTGGAATTGCAACTACATCTCCTGTGGGATTAGCAAAGTAGCCGTTCCAGTTCTCCTCACAGGTCAAGTAAGTACCCCAAGGAGTGTAGCCGTTGGCGCAGTTGTTGAGAGTACCATAAGCGGTGTAGCCATCGTTGAGTGTGCCGGTATCAACAGAGCCAGTTGGCGTAATGTTAAACTTTTTCGACTTTAACAATGCATCGCCAGCCGCAGGCCCCGATACTCGCATTTCGGTGTTGCCGGTAATGCGGCGACCATAAGACGAATTACGATTAAAACTCCACTCATTGCCGTTTTTGGAAATTTCTACAACAGACACGCCATGAGCAGCCTGAGACTTCCGTACCTTGGCAATTGTGACTACATCCAAACCATCGGGATGCAAAATTGATTCTTGGGTGTACTCATGGTTGACGCACAGCAGACCAGTATTGATGGGTTGATTTAAAAAGCCTCTTAATGATCTTGCTTGTGAACTTACTGTCCGACCAACAACATTCCCTGGCTGTAAAGGGAAGTAGTGCATCCCATCATTGTGCATACCAAACTGCTTTTCTTGAGCAGCAGCATCTTGGGAGGCATCTGCTAGCCAAGTTGGGCCACCAGGTGCGATCGGATCTCCCCAAGCAATCAGCACTTTAGCTGTGTAACCTTCAGGAACACTAACAAGATCCTTTTCCAGAAGTCCTGTAGCTGGGTTGAGTAGATTCGGTGGAATGCTCTTGAAGCCTATGCCAGCAAATCCAGTTCCCTTGGGAATTGGCGCTGCATCAACACTTTGAAGAAAGCCACCGATGGAAACATCACCCAGAACAGTTAGCACTGATGTACCCACAGCCGTCATGATGAACCGCCGCCGACTCAAACTAACGCGGTCAATCACATCACGAATTGACTCGTTACCGGATGGGTTGAGGGTCAAATTGTTTTTAGGGTGAAAGCGTCCTTTCATTCTTTGTTCTCCGTTTTAAGGCTTACGAGATTGCTATTCAGTTCATCTCTCAATAACATGAGTAATTTCGTAAAGAACAGCTCTAGATATTTACAGAAATTACTTAGATGTTTCTTGAGATTTGATACATTTTTAACAGCCAATAAATAGCAGCGAATAACAAATCAAGACTGGCTGATATTGCTTGCGCAGACTAAAATAATCATGTTTTTTTTAACTTAAGTACTAAGTATTAACGTCAGGTTATATATTGATTAATTTAAATTTATCAACAACTTTTTTTGATGAAAAACATATTTATCACTAAAAAATCACGATTTTGTGATCAATAATCGTCAAGCTACGAAAATAGAGTTATTAAAAATAGTGCAAGATGTCAGGTGAAACAAATTTGCCGCGATAATTTTTCGCAGAGGACGTTTAAAACATCCTCCGACATACCACACGCACTCTTTAACATGGTTTAAATTAGTCCGATGAAAGACAAAGTTTTTCCGCCCACAATGGACGAGATATGTACCAAAATCTAGTGACCAATGACTAATTAACTTTGAATTACTTGGTTTTTATGAATTAATATAATTAATTGATTGGTTGGCTCAGTGCATAATAATTAAGATGAGGTTATACATTGATTAACTAAAAATTATCAACCCCTTGCTATTTCCTTAACTCAAATTAGGTAAGGAACAGTGTCAGCGCCTCATCTGTCCTATCCTGGAGATGGATAAATAGTGTTGTGGGTGAGACTGTGTTTTTCAGCGTTGTGATACCGACTTATAATCGCCAACCGATTTTAGAAAAGTGCCTCCGCGCCTTGGAGGTGCAGGATTTGAGTCAGCCAAGTTCGGTTACTGATTACGAGATTGTCTTGGTGGATGATGGTTCTACTGATGGCACATTGGAGTGGTTGGCAGCACACAAAGAGGAGTTTCCTCATGTGCGCTGGTTTCAACAAGATCATGCTGGGCCAGCTGCGGCTCGGAATTTGGGAGTAGAACAGGCACTAGGAGACACAATTATCTTTATTGATAGTGATTTAGTGGTGCTGAAGAATTTCCTGCAAGCTCATGGTAACGCGCTAGTGGAGGGGAAAGATAAATTAGGGAGCGATCGCTTTTTCACTTACGGTGCAGTTATTAATACTTGCAATTTCAACAATCCAACGGCTGAACCCTACAAAGTCACAGATTTTTCAGCAGCCTTTTTTGCTACGGGAAATGTAGCGATTCCTAAGTATTGGCTAGAGACTGCCGGACTTTTTGATACAACCTTTCAACTCTATGGCTGGGAAGATTTAGAATTGGGTGTGCGGCTAAAAAAACTAGGTTTGACACTAATTAAATGTCCCGAAGCCGTTGGCTATCACTGGCATCCAGCATTTAACTTAGAGCAAATTCCCCGATTAATTGACCAAGAAATTCAACGCGGACGCATGGGAGTTTTGTTTTATCAAAAACATCCCACATGGGAAGTGCGAATGATGATTCAAATGACTTGGCTGCATCGTTTACTTTGGGGAATTTTGTCACTCAATGGCGCACTGAATGAACGGACAATGGCGCCATTTTTGCAATGGCTAATTAATTTAGGTAAACCACAATTAGCTTTAGAAATTGCTCGAATTTTCCTCAACTGGTACAACGTGAAGGGTGTTTATCAAGCCTATGCTGAAATGCAGCAAGCATCGTGATTTAAACACCTTTGGAAAGTATTACCATGTAATCAAACTGTTAAAAGTTTGTTGGTCATGTCGCGCATCTCAACTCAATACCTGACTCTCTGATAGTGAACAGATGTAGGATGTCGGGTTTTAAGAGTTAAGCGACATAGGGTAAAAAACTTCGACTTTAAGGCATTTAGCGCCAGATTAACTTGCAAGCGATAGAGTCAAGTAATTTTCGGGAAACATATTAACAGACGACTCGTTACACTTGACCTGAAAAATGAAAAATCATCGCCACTGTAAACTTCCAGAGAATTGGGATAACCATGAACAATGGAATCAGTATTGGGCTAATCAATCGGATGCGCTCCCCCTGCCTCAAGTTTGGTCAGCCTGGCACAATGAACCTGAATTGAGATTTCTAGACTTCGTGAGAAATCAATCACAACGCAAGGTTTGGTTTGCAGGTTGTGGAATCAGTTTTGCACCTATTTTTTATGCCTATGCAGGTTGTAATGTGCTTGCTAGTGATGTCTCTGTTGCGGCGATCGATTTTTTGCGACAGGTCAATCAGCAGGGGATAACATCTTTAGTTTCCAATGTTGAAGAAATAAATGCTGACCTTAAATTGGAACAATTGGAACAGATCCAAGCAACTAATCTGCGTTTTCTAGTTCATGATTTTCGTGAGCCATTGGATGAATACGACTTTGATGTAATACTCAACATTAAAGCTTATCAAGGTCTTCCTACAACCAGTATGAAGCAAGCTGCAACTACCTTTTATAACGCTCTTAAAACAGGTGGTTATGCTATCTTCGATACTCAAAATGTTCAAGGAGATTACCGCAATCAAATTGAAGATTCATTGCTTGATGTAGGTTTCTATATCCCGTTTCACAAAAGTGAACGTTGGCATAGAGAGCAATTGAACTCAACAGGAATTGTTTATGTAATGGTGCTTGGTGGCCCCGTAATTCCTCAATGGGGGCAATATGGTGATGATGATTGGAATACTAGAGCATCTCAAGACCAAGAAATTCTGTATTCACTTCACAGTGAATATCAAAAGCAACGGGAACAAGAGTCAAAAGAGGTTCAGGAAATATTAAAAGGCAAGCAGACGAAAATAGCCCATGTTGTCTACAACACTGGTTGAAGCTCCGACTGGGCAATAGAGATGCACAGCACTGGTTCTCATAACTCTTGCTTTGGCTCGTTTGCGGCAACTACAGTAAGAACCTCTAGGGGACTTCCAAGGAATAAATTAGTTTTAAAAGTTAGGAATGCATAGTCAGTTTCTCTCTTAAACTAACTCAAATATGTTAAGTCAAAATTGCCCCACCCATCAACCGCTCATACCGATACTTTAACTCTTGTTTCATCAAATACCAGCGCTCTAAAGTTGCATCCATCTCGATTATTTTTTCCGCTGCTTGCCGTGCTAAAAGTAAAACTTCCTCATCTTCCACCAAACTCGCTAAAGTAAAATCTGGCACTCCAGATTGACGAGTTCCCAGTACTTGTCCTGGACCACGAAAACGCATATCCATCTCGGAAATGAAAAAACCATCCTGAGATTGTTCCAACACCTTCAACCGTTGTTGAGCATCAGGACTTCTGGAACTGCTCATTAACAGACAGTAAGACTGAGCCGCACCACGACCGACACGCCCCCGTAGTTGGTGTAGTTGTGATAAGCCAAACCGCTCTGCATTTTCAATGAGCATAACTGTAGCATTAGGTACGTCTACTCCTACCTCAACAACGGTAGTCGAAACCAAAATTTGCGTTTGGTTATCACGAAATTTAGTAATCGCTTCATCCTTATCGGCTGAACTCATGCGACCGTGCAGCAGCCCCACTTGAAAATCGGGAAAAACGCTTTCTTGTAGCTTTTGATGCTCATCAGTGGCCGATCGCAAATCTAATTTTTCTGACTCTTCTACCAAGGGCAAAACCACATAAACCTGTCTACCTTGGACAATTTCTCGGCGGATGAGGTCGTAAGCATGGTTGCGTTGCTGACCTGATAGCACTGTTGTCTGAATCTTTTGTCGTCCTGGTGGTAACTCATCAATTTGGCTTACATCCAAATCCCCGTGTATCGTCAGTGCTAAGGTTCGGGGAATCGGGGTAGCTGTCATAGTTAACACATGAGGTTGATTGCCTTTTTGCTGCAAACGTGCCCGTTGTTCTACCCCAAAGCGATGCTGTTCATCTATCACTACTAACCCTAATTGCTGAAAGTTTACAGGGTCTTGAATCAAGGCATGGGTTCCTACTAATAGAGGTAATTCACCGGTGCTTAACTGAGAATGTATCTGTCTTCGTTTAGCAGTTTTGGTGGAACCTGTCAGTAATTCCACTGGCAAATGCAGCAGATTAAACCAACCAACTAACTTGCGATAATGTTGTTCTGCCAAAACTTCTGTGGGAGCCATCAGCGCCGCTTGGTAGCCAGATTGAATTGCTGCGAGGATAGCCAGTACAGCGACAACTGTTTTACCAGAACCGACATCGCCTTGCACCAAACGATTCATTGGTACAGGTTTTTGCAAATCGTTGAGAATATCGTTGAGGACTCGTTGTTGTGCGCCAGTTAGTTGAAAAGGCAGTATTTCGTGAAATTTCTCTACAAGTTGACCGCGTGGGACAAGGATGGCGCTGGTTTGAATCGCTCTTGCTTGCTGCTGACGTTGCAGTAACCCAAGTTGCAGGTAGAAAAATTCATCAAAGACTAGGCGACGACGGGCAACTTGCAGAGCGGCGCTATCGCTGGGAAAATGGATATTAGCGATCGCATCTTTTAATTCCATCAAACCATACTTTTGCCGTAAACCACTTGGCAGAGGGTCTTTCAGGTTAGCAGCAGCGGGTAAAGCAGCAATTACCGCCTGTCGCACTGTATTCGCCACCACGCCCTCAGTCAGTCCATAAATTGGCACTACCCGCCCAATATTCAGCGACTCAATCGAATCTCCGGGATTTGCCAAAACCTCTAGTTCTGGATTATCCAGTGTCAAGCCATATTTACTTTCTTTCACCAACCCACACGCCGCCAGAATGCTACCTACTGGATAACGGCGTTTTAAACTTTCTTGCCAAGCGCGACTGCTAAAGCGTGTACCTGCGTAAAAACGACCAATTTTGATTTGACCGCTGTTATCTTTGACTATCAGTTCTAAAATTGATAATTTCTGATTTTTAGGGCTAGTAAAGCAGTTGCAACGTTTCACTGTAGCGACTATTGTCACTGTCTCACCCGCCTGTAACTCGCGTATATTCACCTGACGCGCGTAATCAATGTGGTCACGAGGATAGTAGAAAAGCAAATCGCGGACAGTGTGTAAACCGAGCCGTGCCAAATTATCAGCTTTTTTAAAGCCTATTTCTGGTAAATCACTGAGTTTTTGCTCAATTTTCGGTGCAAGTCTCCGACTCACCTCAGTAAAAATTGGAGATTTTGGATTTTGGATTTTAGCTTGATAAGTTTTGCCCTGCTCCCCTGCTCCCCTGCTCCCCTGCTTCCCCTCTTCCTCTTGCTGTAGTTGTGAGAGATACTTACGAGTTTCTGCTACTAAGTGTTGTCTTTCTTCCAGTGCCAGATGTGGATAACTAGCAAATTGCACCGCTAATCCTTGCCAACGGCGGCGTTCAGTTTGGGGTAAGCCTGTTGGGAATTTGCCCAAAGTCAGACTCAGAAATTCACTGAAGCGATATTCTCTACCCATCAAGTCTGTAAAGCCCCGTTCAGCCTCTATTGCCAAGGCTTTCTGCAATCGTATCCAATCTGGTTTTTCATTAGTCATTGGTTATTAGTCATTGGTCATTGGTCATTTGACTCTGGACAAAGGACATAGACGCCTTAGCGGCTTCCCGCAGGGTAGGACAAATGACTAATCCTCAAACCAACTAGCACGCCATGCAGCTTCCGCTTCTGCGATCGCCTTTTCTCGATGTTTCTTTTGATACTCTCGTCCTAGCTTGTTTAGCTGAACTAGAATACTGCGGATTTGCCTGCGCTCAGAGGAGAGTGTCACATCAGCAAATTCAATTTCCCCTAGTCGCAGGTTAATAGCCATAATTTGCGTCAGACCAGAATCTTCTGACTGCTGCTCATTTTCAATTTCAATTACTAAGTTTAATAAGTTGGGTGGCCCTGGCATTACCTCACCAGATGCTTCTGATGCCGCTGCTGCCGCTGCTGCTAAAATCGGCTCTGGTAATTTTTTGGGTAATACCCCAGATTTTTGTAATAAAAGATTAGCATCATGGGAAATTTTTTTCAGTATTTCTTGCGTAACCTCTTCTAAGTTCTGTTGCCATTTTGCTAGTTCTATAGGATTCGAGGTATCTGGAGACAAGGGGGACAAGGAGGAATTTAGTTCCTCATCTGCCTCATCTGCCTCATCTCCAACTGCTTCTTCACCTTTAATATAAGTGAGCAATTGTTCAGCTGCCAGTTGACCCAAGCTGCGGACGGCTTGTTGCAATTGTTGCCGCTGATTCAATGACAAATGCAAAAAGTTTTCGGGATACCCTTGGGTACAGAGGTGGTAACTCGCGAGAATCAACTGTTTTCGTAGAGCTAGTCCCAAGGTGGCTAGATAACTAGCATAGGCGGTTTTTAGTTCTACTGCGATCGCCCGAATCGCTTCTTTAAGTGCTGCAATATCCCGTTCAATTCGCTCGATTGCTCTTGCCATATCTTTTCGTTCTTGCCCATGTGAACTATTACATAGTACAAATGTACGAATTTATTTTAGAATAACTTTCCAAAGGATTTTAGATTTTAAATTAAATGCAATATTTCGCATATCTACTAAAAAAACACAGGCCAGGCTATTTGCTTGACCTGTTTTGTAAAGAGTCATTAGTCTTTTGTCCTTTGTCCTTTGTCCTTGGTAAAGATTAATGACCAATGACCAATGATCAATGACCAATGACTAATGACTAATGACCAATAACTAATATTACTTACTGCCAATTTGTGCAGCAACTTCATCAGCAAAGCTCATTTCTTGCTTTTCAATGCCCTCGCCCAGTATATAGCGGACAAAACGGGTTACTTGAATCTCTTCGCCTAATTGAGCCTTCGCTTGCTTCAAGAGGTCTTCCACAGAAATACTCTGATCGCGAATGTAAGGCTGATCGAGCAAAGTCAATTCTTTCAGGCGTTTTTCAATCCGTCCCTGAACAATCTTTTCTTTGATGTTTTCAGGCTTGTTCGCCAAATCATCCTTGCCCATTTCAATGTCTTTTTCTTTTTGGGCAATTTCAGCGGGAATTTGGTCTACGCTCACATACTCGACATTGGGGCAAGCCGCAACTTGCATTGCAGTGTTCCGTGCCAAGGTTTGGAACTCTGAATTAGTAGCCGCTGACTCAGTTTGGGAACCCAGTTCTACCAATACACCAACTCTACCGCCAGTGTGAATGTAGCTGTCTACTACACCTTGTGTGCCTTCTGCTATTGCAAAATTAACAAAGCGGCGCACTTGGATGTTTTCACCAAGAGTAGCAATGGTTTGCTTGATGGATTCTTCTACAGTCGCACTTTCATTCTCAATATAGGGTTGAGCTAACAAAGACTCAACACTATCAGCTGTCGCTGCTTGCTTTGCTAGATTCTTAACTAAAGCTTTAAAAGCCTCGTTACGAGCCACAAAGTCGGTTTGGCAGTTGACTTCTATGAGTACACCCACCCGACCACCGGGTTGAATGTAAGTGTCTACTAGACCTTCTGCCGCAATGCGATCGCTTTTTGCTCCCGCCTTGGAGATGCCTTTTTTCCGTAGCCAGTCTGCGGCTTCTTCTACGTTGCCTTCAGTCTCTATCAGCGCCTTTTTGCAGTCCATCATGCCAGCACCAGTTTTTTGGCGTAGCTCTTGGACGAGTTTTGCAGATATTTCCGCCATGTTGCCTCAATTCCTAACTTGACCTTGAGTTGTAATCACTCACCTAATTTAGTACTGAGTGCTGAGTTTTGAGTGCTGAGTTTTGAGTGTTCAGTTATCAATTTTATTCTTCATTGACAAATCACAACTTCAAAAATCAAGACTCAGCACTATCCAATTTGCTGAGTCTTTCTATCTTACTCAGCACTCAGCACTCTTCACGGGCTAAACGCCCCGCTTCCGCTAACAGGACTATTCCTCTGTTTCTTCGTCGGGAATTACCGCGTCAGTATATTCGGTTTCTTCGTAGTCATCGTCATACTCACCACCGTCGTAATCTTCGTCATACTCTTCAGCATCTAGCTGACCGTGACGACCTTCATAAATGGCATCCGCCAATTTTCCAACTATTAGCTTGATTGACCTGATCGCATCGTCGTTAGCCGGGATGGGGATATCTACTACATCCGGGTCACAGTTTGTATCCAACATGGACACAATGGGAATATTCAGCTTTTGGCATTCTTGAACTGCGTTATATTCCCGCCGTTGGTCTACAATCACCACGATATCGGGTACTTTCCGCATTGTTTTAATGCCACCCAAGTATTTCTGAAGCTTCGTCATTTCCCGACGTAGCATTGATGCTTCTTTTTTGGGCAATAAATCTAGTGCGCCAGTTTCTTCACGGCGTTCTAAATCTTTCAGACGATCTACCCGTGTTTTGATGGTTGCCCAATTAGTCAACATTCCACCCAACCAGCGTTGGTTAATGTAGTGGGAACCGCAACGGCTGGCTTCTTGGGCAATAATTCCAGCTGCTTGGCGTTTAGTGCCAACGAAAAGAAACTTCTTCCCTTGTTCTGCGTGCGATCGCATGTAGTTGTAAGCATTGTCCATCAACTGGGCAGTTTGCACCAAGTCGATAATATGCACACCATTGCGGGAAGTATAAATGTAAGGAGACATTTTTGGGTTCCAACGCCGGGTCTGATGCCCAAAGTGAACCCCTGACTCCATCATTTGAGCCAATGAAACTACTGGCATATATTTTTCAACTCCGATTCGGGTTAAACCTCCATCCAAGTGCATTTCCCAACTGGGAAACACCCGAATTCTTAGATGTGCGAGATTAGTTAACCATACTAGGTTAGCATATTCCGAAGAGTTGTAGTTGCTTGACCGAGTGAGGGCAAAAAAAGAGCGCTACCCACTCAACAATTGGGAAGCGCTATGTTGCATTAAACCCAAAATACCTATCTACTGGCGATCTTCTTGATCTTTGGGTTTGGGTTTTTGCCGCCGTTGTTCTACCTGCTCGTCGATAGTTTCTCTCATTTTGCGATCGGCAGCGTCCATCGCAGAATACTTAAAGCGGTTGACTATACCACTGAACAAGTTGCCAAAAAATCTTTCAATTTCTTGCATAATTTGATACCTCAGTATTTGAAGGTAAATTCTTGACTCTACATCGGTCTTGGACTTTCTAGTGGAAGTAGGAAATAAAACGCTAACCTGTCCTTGAAGTATCTATTAGTCTCTTAGCGTCTCTGGGTGCTTAAAAGGCTGGCGGTTTATTTATCCTTTGATTCAGTTTTGCTTACAAATGACTGTATAAAACAGTCTGATCAATTAAATCAGTATTGTTGAGACTTACTAGGTTGAAACGCGCTGGAGATTTATCTATTGTATTCTCTCTAAGGTAATAAATATAGCAAAGATGCAGGTAACAAATTGTTTACTTGGCATTGGGTTGAGATATAACCAAAAACCTGGAATATGATCTGGAAAGGCTTGATTTTCTGTTGTGAAAAATTCAGATATAGCAAGTTTTCAAACCCAGACAGGATAAAGTTTTTCAGACTGTCTTGCAGAAAACTACACATAAGGTTTTATGTATGGTCTAAAATACTACTCATTTCTTGCTGGTAACGCTTGGGAGTTGTGCGTAGCATTCGTTGAAACACAGATGTCATGTGACTTTGGTTGCCAAATCCCGCTTCTGCGGCTACTTGCGCCAGCGATCGCTTTTGGTTTTGTAACAGTTGTTGGGCAAGTTCCAGCCGACACCGGAGGACATATTGATAAGGCGACAGTCCAGTTGTGACTTTAAATGCTCGTGCGAAATGGTAGGGACTGAATCCTACTATGGCAGCAATCTGTTTCAGGTTAAGTTCCTGGGATAGATGCGCTCTGATGTATTCCAAGGCAGACTTTAACAAATTTGGGTCTAAAAACTCTGGTGGACGTTTGAGCCGTCCAGATAGATTTGAACGTCGGTGAATAATCTGTGCCAACACCGCCGTCGCAACTGATTCTAAGTAAAATGCACCACCAGTTTGTCCATTATAAAAAAACTCTTGTATAGCGATCGCAGCACTCAAACCCCAATGAGTCTTAGGAATTTGCCCTGGCTGTAATTCAATTTTCTGTCCCTCTGCTTCCACTTTGACTATCCGCTCTAGAAAAGATTGGGAATATCCAAACACCACAAAACAAGAAGCATCTTCCACCGAACTATAAGTACTGCCTTGAGGCACAATATCAAAACCTCCTGGTAGCGCTTGGTAAGGTTGCAATCGATCGGTATTGAAGGCAGCAATCCCACGAGTTTCCCCAAAACTTGTGACTACAAGGTTAAGTGGTGAGCGAATATTGACTTCTAAATGTCCTGGCGGAATGATTGCTACCATCAACTCTGATGTTTCTAACCAGTGTCCCCATTGGGGTAGAGCTTCTAGTGGGGGCTGATCAAGGGGAATTTTACATTCTGGGGGATTGAACAAAAACTCTTTTAGCAGATTCATGGGCAGAGACAATCAAGTATTAACAGCAATTTGAAGAAGAATGCAAAATCCAGAATTAATTTGGTGGGGGACTTAAACCCCTTTATTCATAAGCCACTCACACAGAATTAAATTCTGAATTCTGGCTCCTGACTCCTGAATTCTGTTTGTTAAATACTTCAACCCGATTGTCTCAAAAAGTAGATTTCGATATTCCGCAAGAATTGAAAAGACAGTAACAATTGCAGGCAAGTATTTTCAAAGTTAGGATTTTGATTCGAGTGATTGTCAATGCCTGTTCTGATTCCTATTTCAACCTTCTTTATCGGCTGTCATGGGCTACTTGCTCTGGGTTTATCCTATCGAGTGGCAATGGAGCGCACCCGTACTCGGATTTGGCATGGTGCATCTTTATCTGAGGTTGCCTCACAGCCCAATTACTTAGATCATCCGAATACTTGGGCAGAGTTTGTGGAAAAAATAACACAACAATCTATTGTCACGAAAAACATGGAAGATGGGGTGTTACAGCGTACTATCCGAGCGCATGGGAACTTTACAGAATACGTACCCCTTAGCCTCATGTTCCTAATTGCCCTAGAGTGGATGCAAGCTCTTAACGGACTGTTGTGGATGCTAGGTACTCTATTGACAGTAGCTCGGATTGCCCATGCCTGGGGATTAATACAGACTTATGGCCCATCACCGGGCAGGGCGATCGGTTTTTTCGGAACTTGGCTAGTTTATATCGTCGGCAGTCTGGCTTGTCTTTACTACAGCGTGCAGCAATTTTTATAGTCCAGCGACGGTTCTAACTCAAAAATTATAATGCTTAAAGCAATTGATACTGACCTTTGGGTTGCTGAACAACCCCTAAAATATTTTGGCTTGGAAGTAGGGACGAGGATGACTGTGATTCGTCTAACCAGTGGTAAATTAATGGTGATATCACCTATTGGCATAGATGACGCAACTATCAATGAGCTAAATCAATTGGGAGAAGTTATTTACATCGTCGCCCCCAACTTGTATCATCATCTATTTGTTGCTGACTTCAAGCTGTGCTATCCTCGTGCCAAACTATGGGTAGTATCTGGTCTAGAGCGGAAACGACCAGATTTGCAAATCGACCAGATTATTAGCGATCGCACTATTCACCTGATTGATGGGGTTGAATATTTATTAGTACAAGGCTTTAACACACTGGATACTAGTGGATTTTCACCACTCAATGAATGCGTCTTTTTTCATGTCAAAAGCCGGACTTTGATTGTCACTGATACAGTTTTCCATTTTGATGATCAATGTTCGCCAAGCACAAGGTTAGTAGCTAAACTTCTAGGTGGTTACAACCAACTTCGTCCATCGTTATTGGAGAAATTTGCAACTCAGGATAAAGTCAAAGTTAAATGGTCAATTCAACAGCTTCTCACTTGGGATTTTGAACGAGTAATCATGGCGCATGGCAGCATAATTGAACAAAATGGTAAATCTCAGTTTAAAGCTGGTTATGAGTGGTTTTTAGAAACTCCTTTGTAGTGATACTTTACTCACATAAAATATATAATTCTGTTTTTGAACTTTACACCAAAATAAAATTAGTCTTTTCAAAAAAGCCGCACTCGTTACTGAATAGTATCGGGGTCTACATTGAGCGATCGCAACCTCGCCTTTAACTGTTCTATTTGCAATTCTGCCTGTTCTGCTCGTTGGCGTTCCTGTTCTAACAGTTCTTCTGCTTGCTGTCTTGCTAAAACTTCCTGTCGTAAAGCCTGTGCCAGTTCACCAGGAATCAGTAATTTTTCCCCTGTATCCTCTCGATAAAACCCAATTAGCCTTTCCTCAACCACCAAGCGTAGTTGTAATGGTTCACTGCGTCCATCCTCTATAGGTTCGTAGATTTCTCCCCGCAAGCGATAGCCACGTAACTGTTGTTCCACCCACTCGCTTTTAGGGTCAAATAGCCAGTATTCCTTGACACCTAGCTGCTCATAGAGGGTCTTTTTGAAGATTTCGTCTTGTCCCTTAGTACCAAAGGATGTCATTTCAAAAATAACTGTCGGTACTTGACCCTCTTCCCAGATTTTATAGTTGTCCCGACCGCCGGGTGTAACATCAAAAATCACCATCACATCTGGCGCTACCCGCAACTTGGGAAAGCCCTGTGCATAGTAAAGAAATTGATTTGCCAAGACTGTTGCCTGACGATTTGCCAAATACTGTTTCAGGACTTCTAAGGTAGTTAGTAAAGCATAAAGGTGGTCGTAGGTTTCTGCCACTGGTTGACCATCAGCACTGGGATAGAAAATTTCTGATTCGACACTAACAGGTAAAGTAGCCGTCATGGTTGTAAAATCAGCGCTACAAAATTATTGTAAAGCAAGTCGGTTCTCCCTAATTTGGAATGTGCAAGCTTTTCAAAATATAAATAGATACTTGCAAAGTACTTAAGTGTTAATTAAATAAAAATAACCATAGCTCATAAAAATAATTTTGAGCTACCAATTTAGTAATTTTTAAATTGACATTATTTATGATTTATTTCTTGCATTAGCAAATATTGCTGCTGCATCTTGTGAACCTACATATCGCCAGTGCCAAGGCTCAAAACTTACTCCTTGGCCATTGTTAGAAGGAAAAGACATTTCAAAGCCAAATTCTTTAGCGTATCGAGTCAGCCAGCGATAAGCATCTGTATTTTCAAATGCAAAAGTAATATCCTGTTTGGGAGATTTACCATCTGTTAAATCTATAGCAAAGCCTGTGTGATGTTCGCTATGTCCAGGAGGAGCGCTGATTTTTGCTGCTTCTTTTGCAGAACCGTGACGCTTAATTTGGTTTTGAAATAATTTTTCTTGTTGCTGTACGCTGCGAAAACCTGAAACAGGGATTATCCAAACACCTGCATCTCTTGCTGCGTAAATCATCTTCATGAATGCTTGACAAGCTTCTGGATTTAGAAACTCAAATCTTTGTTCTGTTCCGCTAGCATAGCTACCTACGATCATCATTTGCTTTGGATCAGCTTGTGCATAGGGAAAATGTCCATAGATGATTTTACCAGTTATGGATTGTTGCTTAACTGGTGATAAGCTATCTATAGCTATTGGTGTGGAATTAGTCGTAATAGCTACAGTTGGTAGGACAGGTGGAATTGAGTTTGATTTAGAAGTAACTATACTAGATGGAATTGGATTTGTAGTAGCTTTAACAGAAGGAGTTGTGACTGACATTCGTATCAGTAATGCACCACAAATTACCACACTAAATGAAACTATTGTAGCTATTCCAAACAAACGTACAAAATAAGGAAATCTTTTCAAGAATGTCATAATTAATAATTTAATCTTTAATAATTTCAAATGAAGCTATTTTCCAGCGATCATCATCAAATTTTAATTTGTAGATTACTGTCCTGGTTTTAAAATCTGTTTCATTGGGATTAATATCTCCGTTTCTCTTATAAAGTTTGCGGTCTTCAGTAACTTTTAGTTGAATTGTCGCTTCGCTACCATTGACATCAAAATAATCCACACTATCAATTCTTTGTAAGGGGTATTCATAGTATTCACCATCTCTCTTTAGAGAATTGATAGAACCGTTAGCCCCAGCGGTGCCTTCGTATAGGGGATCTACTGTCAATTCACTAGCTGGTTGAGGATCGTAATTACGACCAAACATAACTCGCTTTGCCTGTAGCCATTTATAAATTAAGTTTTCCGCATCTGTAGTTGTTAATTCTGGTTGGAAAGGAGTAGTGATGCTGCTAGTATTTGTATTGGAAGGAATGTCTGGACTAGGCTCTGGGGAAAATGTTGGTTGTACTGGGCTTGGGCTTGGTGATTGTGGCTGAATATTAGAAATTGTTCGAGTTGGTTCAGATGGTGTTGGGGAGGGGGTGGGTACGTTTACTACAGTTGGTGAAGGCGAAGGCTGTGGTGGATTAGGTAGTTGTTCCCTTAACCATAAACCAGCAACCACACATACACCAATGACACCACCTATAATTACTGCTTTTTGCCAATCATTCATACCATGATTCTGTGGCGATCGCCCGGAGTAAACTGGCTGTTGGGATGAAAATCCTGCTGGTGTAGCTGATACAACTTTTGGAGGCTGGGCGTATGGGACTGGTGGCGGTGTAGAAACTGATATGGGATTGGATGGCTGTATGATAGGTGCAATTGGTGGGACTCCCATCTGCAATGCTTGTAGCATTTCTTTAGCACTGGAGTATCGATCGCGAGGGTAAGATGCGATCGCTCGATCTAAAATACTCACAAAACTGGGACTAATACTCAAAGCATGATGTCGCCACAAAATCTCACCTGTAGCAGGATCGGATGCTAGTTGTTGGGGAATCTTGCCTGTCAGCAAATAAATCGCTGTTAGTCCTAAACTATACAAGTCACTAGAAAACACAGGACGACCCGCAGTTTGTTCGCTAGGCATAAATCCTGGTGTACCAATTACAATCGACGTGCTGAAGTTACCAGAAGCAGTCATCACTGTGCCCATTGTTTCTTTGACTGCACCAAAATCGATTAAAACGGTTTTGCCATCATAATTGCGAATCAGAATATTTTCTGGCTTGATATCTCGATGCACAATCCGCTTACTATGAACGTAATCGAGAGTGGGCAAAATGTTAGTCAAGATTTCTCGAACTGAACTTTCACTTAGTAGTCCATGCTGTTGCAACTTTTCTGCCAGAGTTTGTCCCTCGATATACTCTTGCACCAAAAAAAATTGATCATTTTCCACTAAGTATGCGTACAGTCGAGGAATTTGATTGCTACCATCACCCAATTCTTCTAAAATCGCCGCTTCCCTCTGAAAACGTTCTTTCACCAATTGGTAAACCTGAGGGTTATTAACCACGGGCTTGAGCAGCTTAATTACACATCTGCGCCCTGAGGGCATTTGGGTATCTTCTGCTAGGAATGTTTCTCCAAATCCACCAGAACCTAGTACCCTAATTACTCGGTAACGATTGTTCAATATAGTTGGTGCTATCATATTTTGAAATTTCAAAAATTCAATTATTTGAGCATCGTTATATACTAAAATCTAAATATATATACTGATGTTAATTTAAATTGAAAATTTGTAAATTTTTGAGAAAAAATATGTATTTTTGTACAAAAAAAATTAACTTAAGCAAAATATTTTGCAACAAACTAAGTTTATGAATACAGGCAAAAATAATACTAATCCCAATGCTACTTTACCTCTAGAAGCTCCTACGGTTTCTTGCCGCCACACCACAATTGATACTGACAGACAAGGGCACTATATTCTCCGCGATTACAGTACCAATGGTGTCTTTGTGAATGGGCAAAAAGTCAATACCACTGCTTTGCTGTCGCCAAAACTAGTAATAAATTAAACTTTTCAAACATCCTCTAACTTGAGATGTGCAAGCTTTTCAAAATATAACTAGATAACTCACAAAATCCTTCGCCTTCAGCAGCGCTAGTAATATAAGCAGGGTGATATTTCAACTGATTTATATATTCCAGCACGTTTGCCACGCCTACAGAAATAGGAAAATAACGCTGATCAAATAAACTTTCATCATTGGGACTATCACCCACAGTGACAATTTGTTCTGATGAGTACTGGGGCAAATATTCGCGCAATACTTGCAACAATCCCACAGCTTTATCTTGTCCTTGGGGTTTAATGTGACACTGCACATTGCTATAGGTAAATCCCCAACCCATTTGTTGACAAAGACTATCTATGGTTTGTATTTCATCTTGAAGCAAACCAGCTACATCAAAAGTCCAGTCGGTGGTGCGAAAGCGATTATCAGCAGATTCTTTGATTTGGGGAAATTTAGTTTGTAAATTCTCAAAAGTTGTAGCTAACTGCTGGCGATGTTTAGCTAAATCGGGAATGGGTGTTAAAACTACTGGTTTATGGTTCCCCGGTGGAAAGTACAAACCGCCATTTTCTGCGATCGCACCTGCTACTGGCATCAAACTACTCAATCCACTCACCCATCCAGCAGAACGTCCTGTGACAATCAGCACCTTAATGTCAGCTGCCGCTAAATCCTCTAAAGCTTGTAACAGTGCGGGAGTAAATTTTCCTCGTCTGGTTAGAGTGCCATCCATATCTGTGGCTATCAGACGAATATGAAGAAAGCTTGTAGATGAAACTTCAGACAGGGCAGGGACGCTCTGGTGTCTGGACATAGGCAGTTTGTAAAAAGCTGTTAAAAATATTAATGATACAGCAAGATGACCTTGAAGATTTGGGCATCCTAAACATCAGGAGTCAAGTTTTTCAGTTTTCCAACCATGCCCACTTCGATGTTTCTTGCCCAAACCCCAGGAAAGCCTAAAAAAGCATCCCAGGAAGTGCCAGCAAGTAATCCTCAAATGCCACCATTATTGTTGGTAACTTCTGGAGGACTGGCTTTAGCGGTGATTGCTTTGATTGTGTATAGTAAGCTCCAGAAGGATAAGCTGGAGAAAAAAATTAAGTTTGAACAATTCCGGGCGCGAGAATTAGAGAAAAAGTTTAAGCTGGCGCTGGAAACAATTCGCAAAATGGAAACTAATCCCGATTTGGTCAATTCACGGGACTTTAACCTGGATTATCTGCGGATGCGGATGTCAGAGGAGGTGTTTCATTTTGCAATCCTTAATCAAATAAAGATTCAGATCAAAGAAAAAATTTCTCAAGCCCTGCGTCCAAATCAAGCCCAACAAGGATCGGTTGGAATTGCTAATAGCGCTGGACGGCAAGTAGATGAAACTTTTGATGTAGAGTATGAAACTGGTAGTCCAGGGAACTCTGCCAAGCGAGTGCTGTTTCGGATTCAAATCCGGTTAATGAAGTTACCGACACAAGCAACTTCTGCGACTATTAGTCAAATTATTGATTGTATAGAAACTTACCTAAGCCCCATAGAAGACGAAGATAGTTGGCAACCCATAATTCAAGGTCGGATTGCTACTATGCATTGGGATCAAAAAGCCAAACCTACGCCTCTATTGGTGCTGGAGCAATCGAATGAAGGCGTGAATGTAACTTTCCGTACTAGTCGCCAACCAAATACCCCAACTCCGCCAAAGTCACCTGGAATGAAAAAATCAGGTTCGGCTAGATTATAAATTATGGCTGTCATTGGTCATTTGTCGTTTGTCATTGGTCATTCACAAAGGACAAATGACTAAAATCATTACTGAATAACTGTATTTGGGGAATTACGGGTTAAAAGACCATCTTCCATTTCTACGATGCGATCGGCTATGTCTAAAATGCGGTTGTCGTGTGTCACTAATAAGATAGTAGTTCCCTGATTTTTAGCTAGACTCTGCATTATTTCCACAACATCGCGTCCTGATTGTTTATCTAATGCGGCTGTTGGTTCGTCTGCTAGCACTAGTGGGGGACGATTTACTAGAGCGCGAGCGATCGCAATTCTTTGTTTTTGTCCACCAGAAAGATTGTCTGGGTAGTAATCAACTCGTTCTTCTAGACCAACAGAGCCCAGCATGGCTTTTGATTTAGCCATTGCTTCTGTTTGAGAAATATTATCATTCAACTCTACTGCCATTTGCACATTTTGCTTTGCAGTCAAGAACCCTAGCAAATTGTGGGCTTGGAAAATATAACCAATGTTGCGTCGCATCTGCACCAATTTGTTTTGACTGACGCCAACGAGTTCTTCACCTAAAAATTTTAAGCTTCCCTCTTGTACAGACCGCAAACCACCAATTAAGCTGAGTAATGTGGTTTTACCTGAACCTGATGGGCCAGTCATAATGACAATTTCACCTGGATAAATTTCTAGGTTAATGTCAAACAATATCTGTTTTCTCAGTGCGCCTTTGCCATAGTAGTGGTTGAGATTTTTAATGGCGATTACAGGTTCTTTCCCTATCATATTTTTGTTAGTTATAAGTTGGTATTCTCAAGACTTAACTGTAGTGAATATCAGAAGTCAAATCTGTTTGATTGTCATCATAAATATGGCTATCAACAATATCAATCATTGATTGAAATTGAATTAATTAAAAGATATCTGCTGGATCGGCAGAGCGCAATTTTCGGACTGCGATCGCACCGGAAATGATACACATTAGCATCGTTAAAATTAACACCATTACCGCTCGATCAAAACTCATAAAAACTGGTAAAAGTGTTGCTTTTCTGGCACTGTCATACATAAACAAAGTAAATATTATTCCAGGTATATATCCTAAAGCTGCTAATAACAAAGCTTCCTGAAGAATGACTGTTAATAAATAGTTTTGCGTATAGCCTATTGCCTTGAGAGTAGCGTATTCAGATAAGTGATCTGCAACTTCTGTATAAAGAATTTGATAAACGATCACAGTCCCCACAATGAAACCCATGACAGTTCCTAATGTGAAAATAAATCCAATAGCTGTACTATTTGCCCAATAATTCCGCTCAAAATCAATAAATTCTTGCTTAGTTAGAACATTGATCTCGTTAGGTAAATACTTTCGTAATTCTTGGGCAACAACTGTAGCATTCGCTCCCGGTTTTAATCTAATTAAACCAATATCAATCAATCCTTGTTGACGATTATTGAATATTCGCAGAAAGTTGATATCACTTGTAATTAAATTACCATCTGCGCCAAAGGATGCACCTAATGTAAATAATCCTTCTACTTTAATTCGCCGCCTTCGCACTTCTGATGTTACAGTCTTTCCTTGGTCATAATTAGCAGCAATTGGGCCATACTCCACCCTAGAAGAACGGTCAAATAGAACTACATCAGGTAGTTTAAGTTTATCTAAATTTTCCTGAACTCCAGGTAAGTTAACTAGATTAGTTTCTGGATTCATGCCAAATATCAGGATACTCCGAGGACGGCCTGTTACAGGATTTTTCCAGATTGTAAAATCCAAATATATCGGATGTACTGATTGGACTGCGGGTAACTCTAAAGCTTTATATAACCGTCGTTGAGAAAAGCTTCTCATCGCCAAGACAGCGCTAGATTGACTGTTAATTAAAACAATATCGCCCTGCAAGCTGTTATGAAATCTAACGTTACTATAATACAGAGCATCTCGGAAGCCGAGTTGCATAAACATTAAAATATCAGCAAAAGAAATTCCTGCTAAAGCCACCGCTAGGCGAGTTTTTTCCCTTGTCAGTTGTAGCCACGACAGAGGTATTTTTTGATTCATTTTATAGGCATCCAAGCACAGTTAAGTAATTCGTAATTCGTAATTCGCAGTTAATTTGTGCTATTGATTTCAACCCCCGATATTAGTTAAAAGTTGAGGTTTTCCACTCAATTCTGGCAAGGCTAGTATCGAAGTTATAGAATGCTTAAACTTAATTAAACAGCCTGTTGAAGAATATTTATCATCCAAAGTATCAAATCACTAATTGGTGTTACTGCTCATCCATAACTTAATTAGTTATTAATTTCGACAACAACTTTGGCGTAAGTTAAACCAGAAACTTTCTCGCTATCTTCTGGAGGTAGAGCAATTTTAACTTCTACGACTCTGGCATCTACATCTGCTGCTGGATCTGTATTCAGCACATCTTTTTTACCAATTTTTCTACCAATTTCAGTGACAGTTCCCTTTAACTCGCCGCTAAATGCTCCATTGTCGCTGCTGATAGTGGCGTTTTGACCAATACGTACTTTACCAATGCTGTCTTCGGCGACTTCAGCAATCACAAACATTTGGCTGGTTTGTCCAATTTCAGCAATGCCATTAGCACCAATAGCTTCGCCTGATTTGGTGTAAACTTTTAAAATTTCTCCGGCGATTGGTGCTTGAACGTAGCTCAATCTCAGTTCTGCTTCGGCTTTTCTAACATTTGCGAGGGCATTACTAACTTGGGCTTGCGCTACTTGCACATCAGCAGGACTAACGTCCACAATTCTGCTCAGTTTGGCCTTTTCTTCATCGATTTGTCTTTGCAAAGTTGCTACGGTTTTATCGCGGTTCACTTTAGCTTCGATTAGCTGCTGTTGCAAAACTGCTAAATTTTGTATTTGGTTAGCTCTAGCCTCAGCAAGTTGCTGTCGCAGGGTTGCCAATGTCTGCTTTAAGGTAGCTTGGCTTTCGACAACCTGCTGATTAGCTGTTACTGCACTCAAGCGTCTTCTGTCCCGCTCTTGCTGAGAAATAGCACCTTCTCTGTATAAAAAATCATAGCGTCCAGCATCTACTTGAGCATTACGCTGTTCGGCTTGGATACGTGTAATGGTCGCTCTTAGAGCATCTCTTTGCCCACTAAGTTCAGCTTCTAGGCGATTCACGGTTGCTTGTTGGACAAGTTTATCACCACTTAACTGAGCTGCAATCCGGGCGATCGCAGCTTGCCCGGCATTCCTTTCGCCAATTAACTGTGCTTGTAGGCGAGCAATAACTGCTCTTTGGGCTTGAATATCTCTTGGAGATCCAGCCCTAACTTGCGCTAAATTCGCACGGGCTTCTTGCACTTTGGCTTTTGCTTCTTCTAGTCCGGCTATTTGGGTATCACGGTTATCCAAAATTGCCAAAATTTGACCTTGCTTTACCTGTTCACCCTCTCTCACCAAAAGTTGCTGAATTCGTGACGATGGTGCTAATCCTGATGATGGGGCGGACAATTTAACCACTTCACCTCGCGGTTCCAAACGCCCTACAGCACTAATGCTATTGGTAGATGGCATTACGGGGGCAGATGTAGTTAGTTTTCTCAGCTGCTCGATTTTAGCTGTACCTAGTATCCCAGCGGCGATTACTATGGGCACAGCTACAGCGATACCCCACCAAATTTTAGGTTGTTCTTGGTTAAGTGCCTGCTCACTTGGCTTTGGCTTTTCAGTCACCCTTGACATAGTATGTTGCCCATTTACCTGAATTGTGCTGATGGAAGTAAAAATAAAAGGGTTTTTAATCAACAGCCAGCCGCTTAGGACAAACAACAGTGGTTTAAAGCTGGGTATGGCTTAAAAATCCATTGCGTGATGAACGCTCAACACTATGGCTTTGTAAAATGGTGTTTTCTATAGCGATCGTTTGTATGCAATACATTGACCTCACTTCCATTCCTCTCTCCTAAAAGGAGAGAGGAATGGAAGCTTACTTACTCCCCAACGCTAGTAGGGAAGGGGCTGGGGGTTAGGTCTGTATTGAAACTGAGAAACGCTATAGTAGCTGGCTATTCAATAACTCTGAGTATTATTGAGACATGAATGCAATGGAAGTTAGCAGAATTCACAAGCAGTATGAATCTAGATGCAGAGGCGCGATATATCGCGTCTCTACATAAAATCCCAAAATGGTATGATGCGGTACTTTACTGCTACATTAACTACGGCTACAGTTAGTTACAAAATTGAAAAGAAACATCAAAAATAGACTGTTGCCTTTGCTGGATACAATCTTGCTACAAAAGTTAGTCTTCCTTAAGTGAATCAACGATTAACTGACTAAAAAATATCTGTCAACTTGAGCATTCCTAACATTAGAGTTTCCTTAACTTTCTGGTCAATGAGTTAGCTGTCCTGTCTCTAGTTCTTGCGCCTATTAAGACAACAAACCATTTTGTGATATTCGCTTCAAAGACCTTACTATTCTCCCTGTTGCTGTTTTGGGACTCCATTAAACTCTCGTTGAATGAATTCTACATTTATCCGTTACCCGAAAACGTAACAGAGCCTACAGATAAGGGAGATAACAATTCAAAATTCAAAATTCAAAATTCAAAATTAAAGACATTTCAGAGCAACTAGCAGAGGCAGGTTTTGTGGTTCTTGTCTTTTGAAGAAGAATTTAGAAGCCAGAAATAAGAGTTACAAAACTTAATGACGTTACCCGCATTTCTCACAAGCTCAAGACATTTGATGGAGCAGAGGAGAAGTAATGAGTAACGAGTAATGAGTAAGAAGTAAGAAGTTTTTACTTATTACTCATTACTTTTTACTCATTACTTCTCCCCTGCACAAGCCAGGCTTTAAGAGGTTGAATGAACAAGTGTTTCGCTGTGATTTTAGGCACTTTAGATCCCCCCTAACTCCCCTTAAAAAAGGGGGAACCGGAGTCAAAGTCCCCCAATTTATCGGGGGATTTAGGGGGATCTAAAACTTTTGATACCGACAAGAGGACTTTTCAAACATCCTCTAAGAGGTGTGGTGAGAAATCCGGCGTTAGCGAGTCCGTGAGCGTCATTACGAATTACGAATTACGAATTATTTTAAGTTGGGAGGTCGAATAAAACTGTGGTCATATAATTTTCTGCCCAAGCTGGGCCAAAGGCTTTTTCTAGGACGCGGCGGGTTTTATCGTTTTGCTGCTGTTTGGTGCAGTAGTTGTGTTGTCCGGCGAGATTTTGGGTGACTTGTTCGACTGAAACAGGATGTGAGGCGATCGCTTGGGTGCAATGAATGTCTAAAAATTCTCGCACCCGTGAGAGAAACATTGCTTCTTCTTCGGGAGAACTGGGGCGGACAAAAATGCAAAAATCCGAAAAAATATTTCCCCATTCAGGTAATTCACGGGGTTGGGAAAAGTTAAGCACCGTTAGCTGTGTGAGTTCAGAAGTATAAGATTCTGGTAGGGTACGCTCTAATTGAATCGGAGAAAGGTCTGCGATCGCTGCACTAATTTGTCCTCTACCGCCAACTAAGTCACAACCAAACATCGGCAGGTTGTATTCTGGACGGGGAAACATGACGCAGTGCAAAATATCCAGCATATTTCCGATTTTCGCCAGTTCCAAGTGCATTTTCCGAAACTGGGGCGTTTGATAGCAGCGATTTTCAATCGTCAGTTTTTCGCCTTCTAGTCTACCTTCCACATACCCCAACTCATCAGGCAAATGGTAGGGCGATAGATCCAGGTGCTGATGCCAAGCTGCCTCAATACAATCAGCTAGCTGACGAATTAGGGGATGTTGTTGCTCACGCAGCGAGGGCATAGAAGTAAATGACATATTCTAGTTGGGAATGCGATCTAATGGCCAGTCTACAACCAGTCGTGTCATACCTGTTGTGGTCTGCAATATAAGCAAACACTTGCACCCAGCCAACGTAAATTTATAAGACAGAGACTTTTCACAAGGATTATTTATTTTGTAGTCTAGGTTACAGAAATAATTTTAGATTAGCCCATTTGTGAAGACTAATAGAAAGCTATGAAACTAGATTCTCATAGACCGGATTTTGCTGTACATACAAGAAAGCACTATAGCTTGGAAGGCTTACAGAGGTTCAGAGCTTCCACTTGGGTAAACCTTTTGCAACTTCCCAACCCCTTTAGTTTTGACGAAGCACTTTTATTATGTCCAGTTTCAGCGGATGAGTGGTTAGCCTGGATTCCAGATCATGGAGAGGCAATACTGAATATCAGGCAATTTAGTTATTAGTCATTTGTCATTAGTCATTAGTCATTACTCATTACTCATTACTCATTACTCATTACTCATTTGTCATTGGTTAATAACTTTAGACAAGGGACTATTGCCAGAAATCAGTGACATCGTATCCCAATTCACTTAGCATCTGCCGTAGCAGGGGTAAACTGAGTCCAATGACATTGCTGTGACAACCTGCAATTTTTTCTACGAAGAAACTACCAAAACCTTCAATTGCAAAGGCTCCAGCACACTTGAGGGGTTCACCTGTGGCAACATAAGCTTCAATGGCGCGATCGCTCATTTGAGCAAAATAAACTCTTGTAACTTGAGACTTGACTAAAGTATGGTTTTGTCCAGGGTCAATTAAGGCGTGACCTGTGTACAAGTCGCCAAAGTTACCTTGCATTATCTGCCAACGAGCGATCGCTTCTGAAGCATCTGCTGGTTTGCCGTAAATTTCACCATTCATGGACAAAACTGAATCACAACCCATAATCAAAGCCGATTCAAACTGCGGTGCTACAGTTTCCGCTTTGTACTGGGCAAGAGTTTTGACCAATTCTGCTGGTTCACTTAGTTCAATTTGCGACTCATCAAAGTCACTAGGTTGAACTATCGGTTCAATGCCAACAGTTTGCAGCAAGCGGCGTCTGGCTGGGGAAGCTGAAGCAAGTACAAAAGGTGGAATTTTCATGAGATTTTAGAAAAATTTGTTAATTGGGCATTGGGCTATTCAATTTTGGATTTTGGATTTTAAATTTTGGATTAAATTCCAATCTAAAATCTAAAATCTAAAATCTAAAATTCTTACATGCCACTCCCCAATTAATAGACAGAAAAAGAATTGACAACCTCATCAATCATTCGTTTAACTTTCGGCCAGCGTTTTTCAGGAATTGAAGCGTTGAAGGTAAAAACTTTACCACGGCTAACAGCAACGCTGGCGATGTTGTGTCGTTGCTGTTGATTGGGAAGTTTAACCTCATACTCTAAAAGGTAATATGTTTTACCGTCTACTTCTCGCTCTGCGGCATTGACTAATTCAGCCGAACGACCAGAGCCAGGAGGCGCGAGAGCGGCTTTCCCTAATTTGTATCCTACTTCTGTTGGGGTTCCCAATTCTGACAAAGTTTTGCCTTCTGGAACTGGGCTAATCACAACCGAAACATTTTCAGACACCTCAATCAAATCGTGGAAAACCACATCTGGCCCATCGGCAACTTTAACTGGCAGCCAGCCGTTAGGGTATAGAAACTGATAGCCATCACCACTGTCTACAAAGCTTTTGAGTCCAGCCGCAGCCGCCACATCCGAATTACTCAGACTGAAGCTCAACACCAATAGTAAAATTAATACAATTCGTTTCAACATTTCTACAGATTCCTTTGGGCTGGAGACAACACTAGCCAGTTTGTCCAGAAAGCGGGGAACGATATGATAACCCATGAGCTTGTCTTATCTTATGAATAATTAACACTTCTGAAGTTAATGTTAAGTTTTTTTTGAGTATAGCGATCGCTTTTTTTTCACACAAGACACAGTTTAGCGGTGCGAACAGCCGCAATCAACCAAAATATTATAGAGGAATGTTATGGGGAAACCAATTTAACCAAGCGTCCCAATTTTCTACAATTTGGGCAAATTCTGCATAACCGCCTGCTTGCGGATGAACACCATCATTAGCTTTTGCCTCATTTATCCAGATGTTTGATTTTTCTAATATCGGAAAAACATCTAAATAAGGTACATTTAATTCCTTACAAATTAAAGCAAACTGTTTAGATAAATCAATAGTTCTCTGCCTTCTTTGAGTATCTTCTTGTTCTGCGTATGGCGCCGGGCCAACCATCAACACAGGGTACAATTTCTGAGCTTCACTTAAAATTTCACAGGCATTTTTGATGGAATCTGCAAAATCCACGCGATTTTTAGCATTTTCCACTATTGTGTCATTCAATCCAAAGGAAAATATAATTCTGTCATCATATTCTTTGGGTAAGCGAAGTGATACTTCTTGTAACCAACGTTTTGCTATATCGGTACTAGTATCTCGCCTAATTCCCAAATTATAGTAGGTAATGTCATAACCTTTTTTATTAGCGTTAGCGCATATTCTACCTGTCCAACCAAGACATTCAGGATCGCCAGTACCATTAACAAAAGAGTCACCAACAAAGCAAATTCTTACTGCTTTTAGCATTACCAGTATCTTAAGAAACGTATAGGCACATAGAGAAGAACTCTGCGCCCCTTTGCGTCTCTCTACGTTTCAAAACAAATTTAGTAAATAGGAGAGGTAGATAATTCTACCTCTCCTATGGGGATAAACTAATTACTAAGAGCTAGTGAGCTTTTAGTATCTGTTTGGTTTGTGAACAAGAAAGCTGAGAACTTGGCACTGCTTGATGTTGTCAAAACCCACAACACGGATATAGCTGTTGTTGAATTGAGAGCGGCATCCTTGAACTTCGCTCAATACTTCTTGAGTGGATTTAGCACCAAACAAAGGCAACTTCCACATTGTCCAATATAATTCTGTTGGCTCAGAAGTTTCGTTAAACTCGATCGCAGGAATGTAACCTTGATTCAAGATGTACTGGACTTGTTTAGCGATTTGAGCATCAGACAGAGGGGGAAGATAAGAAAGGGTTTCGTAACGACGCTCTTTTGGTAAAGTTTGCATAGCTTTTGATAATGGGTTGCGATTTTTTACTACTAGATTGACCTTGCCAATTTTAGATTTTAGATTGCTAATTTTAGATTTTTTACACAGCCACGGCAGTTTTCACTACCGAATAAATCTATAACTTAAAGAGTAACTAGATTTATTTTTGGGAATAATCTAAAATCCAAAATCCAAAATCCAAAATCCAAAATCGTTATGACCGAACTAATTGGATAAGTTATCCAAATTCTGATCTGAAGTTGTTTGCTGTTCTGGTTGCAGACTGGGGTTAGATGTGTCTACTACTTGTGTGATGCGTTCTAAATGCTGGCGACGCTGCTCCATATTGGCTTGTTGAATGCCAGTGCGAACCATTTCCGGTAAAAATTCTGCAATTTCTTCCGCAATGTGTTCTCTGACAGTCATGATTCGCAAAGCCAAATCTGGTTTTTCTCGCAACAGCTGCTCAAGGAATGACTCACCATTTTGAATTTTGCCAGACGAAAAGTTATGCAACCAAAGTTCTAATGGCGGATTAGTTTCGCCTAGCTGTGCCAATACTGTCCTTAGAGCCTGATAAGTCAGATAGCTTTGGAGAGTTTTGGCTGTGTCCTTCGCAATTTGCTTAAGATTCATGCTTGACCCCAGCCCTGAAGAGTTATGAGTTATGAGTTATGAGTTATGAATTAATGCAAATCCTAACTCTTGTACAGACGCGATTTATCGCGTCTCTACTTCTAACTCTTAACTCTTAACTGTTAACTCAGATCAGACGGTATCCATTGCTTCAAACTCGAACTTGATTTCTTTCCACAGTTCGCAAGCAACAGCCAGTTCAGGAGACCACTTGGCAGCTTCGCGGATGATATCGTTACCTTCACGAGCCAAGTTACGGCCTTCGTTACGAGCTTGAACAACGGCTTCCAAGGCGACGCGGTTAGCGGTTGCACCAGGAGCGTTACCCCAAGGGTGTCCCAGAGTACCACCACCGAATTGTAGTACGGAGTCATCACCAAAGATTTCTACCAGTGCGGGCATGTGCCATACGTGGATACCACCAGAAGCAACTGCCATTACACCAGGTAGAGAAGCCCAGTCTTGGGTAAAGTAGATACCACGAGACTTGTCTTGCTCAATGTAGTTTTCACGCAACAGGTCAACGAAGCCCATTGTGATGCCGCGCTCACCTTCCAACTTACCAACGACTGTACCGGTGTGGATGTGATCGCCACCAGACAAACGTAGGGCTTTAGCCAATACACGGAAGTGAATACCGTGGTTCTTTTGACGGTCAATTACAGCGTGCATCGCACGGTGAATGTGTAGCAAGATACCGTTGTCGCGGCACCAACGAGCCAATGTGGTGTTGGCGGTGAAACCTGCGGTCAGGTAGTCATGCATGATGATGGGCTGTTTGAGTTCTTTAGCGTACTCAGCCCGTTGCAACATTTGTTCACAGGTGGGGGCGGTGACGTTGAGGTAGTGACCTTTGATTTCACCGGTTTCTGCTTGAGCTTTGCTGATAGCTTCAGCTACGAACAAGAAGCGATCGCGCCATCTTTGGAATGGTGCGGAGTTGATGTTTTCGTCGTCTTTGGTGAAGTCCAAACCACCGCGTAAGCACTCGTATACAGCGCGTCCGTAGTTCTTAGCGGAAAGACCCAATTTGGGCTTAATGGTACAACCCAACAAAGGACGACCGTATTTGTTTAACTTGTCGCGCTCAACTTGGATACCGTGGGGAGGCCCTTGGAAGGTCTTGATGTAAGCTACTGGGAAACGGATGTCTTCTAGACGTAGTGCCCGCAAAGCTTTGAAACCAAATACGTTACCGACAATTGAGGTCAATACGTTGGTTACAGAACCTTCTTCAAACAAGTCCAAAGGATAGGCAACGTAACAAATGTACTGGTTGTCTTCGCCGGGAACTGGTTCGATGTCATAGCAACGACCTTTGTAGCGATCGAGGTCGGTGAGCAAATCTGTCCACACAGTTGTCCAAGTACCTGTGGAAGATTCAGCCGCAACAGCCGCACCTGCTTCTTCGGGAGGAACACCAGGCTGGGGTGTCATGCGGAACGCAGCTAGAAGATCGGTATCTTTTGGTGTGTAATCGGGTGTGTAATAAGTTAGTCTGTAATCTTTAACCCCGGCTTGATACCCAGACTTGCTCTGAGTCTTCGTTTGAGCGTAAGACATATTTTATCCTTCCCTGAAATCACTCTTAATTAATTATCAAATCACGTTTTGTGCAACTTCCCCTCACCCCGGCTCTTTCCCGCCTAGATGGGGGAGAAGATCAGGAAAATTTTTGTTAAGGGTTGCCTTTGGCAGAGGTTAGCAGTTTTTTTGCGGCGGACACTTTGGTAGCGGTGGTAGCCCTCCTCACCAGTGTTCTCCCCTTCTAGGGGTACACGACCTAGCGCTTCTACTGTTCCCTCTTGCTAAAAATCAAAATTCTTTTTTACCTCTTTTTCGCACCCAACTAAACCTTCTCAATTTCACCAAAACTTCCGCGTTTTTGCGGGTAGCATTCAGATAATTCCCCCATAAACTGGGATATTCAGGGGATTGGGCTGGCTGGCACACATTCCCGGCTTTACACTCCCTATATCTTTCCCCTTGATAGAAAAGATACCAGAAAAGAATTTACTTGACAGAGATTTAGCAGAGTGGTGAGCGAAAGATAAAAGAATTGCACACCACGTAATTTGTAACTTGTTTCACAATATATCAAGAATTCGATAAGTTATTCTTTGAAAGTTTTTAACTTATCTATTTAATTTTGTTATTACATAAAGATTTAAACATTTTGTTACAAATACTTTACAAGGTGTCATCGATGGTGTTCGGGGACTGGGTATTCGGGACTGGGTATTGGGTAATGAGAAAGTATTCCTAAATATTTATTTCCTAGTCCCCAGTCCCCAGTCCCTATTCCTCAATCCCCAATGTTTAAAAAATACCAGCTAGGGGAACACTGAAGTTAACCCAAAGCCAGTTTAGGTAACGGCTATGGGCACTGTCTCCAAAGGAAATGTCACCGTGGTATTGTTTTGCAAGCGTAATAGTTTATTGATTACTTCTATCCTCCTGGGGTTGATAGCTGTGCCAAGTATGGGATGGGCACAAAAAACCCCTGATGTTAATTCATCTGATTTAACCCCCGCTTACCCAGCTTCCCCACCGCCACCGCGAGTAGAACCCTTACCCGATGAGCGGGGAGTGCAAGAAAATTCGCCAGAAACTGATTATCGTGTTGGTAACTTACTGGGAGATGTTACAGGCAATCTTTGGGTAGGTTCTTGGCGGGGACTGTCGCGGATTGATCCTAAAACGGGCAAGATTATTTCTCGTGTTAGCTTACCGAATGTCGCCATTGGTGCTTTAGCCCAAGACAAAGTAGGACGTTTGTGGGTAGGAAGTTATGGCGGACTGATGCGAGTAGACCCCCGTACTAACGAAATCACCGCGCAGAATTTATTTTTGCCTTCTAAACGAATATTGTCGCTATTACTTGACAAGCGGGGTTATTTGTGGGCTGGAACCGATAGCGGTTTAGCTCTAATTAGTCCCGACCAAGGCTTGATTATGACAACATTAAAAAATCTGCCTGGTGTCAGCGCCAACGCCCTGACTTTAGATGCTGAAGGTCAACTGTGGGTTGGCACTCTTGATGGATTAGTGCGGGTAAATACCGCTAGTGCTGCGATTATGAAGCGGATTGCCGATTTACCGGGAACCACTGTACAAGCTTTGGCTATTAGTCCAGAAGGATTAATTTGGGCCGGAATGCCAAATAATTTGCTAGTTATTAACCCAAAAACTGGTGCAGTTTTGCGGTCTGTGACCCGGTTGCGTGGGCGTGACGTGACAGCAGTACGTTTTGCTAAGGATGGTAGTGTCTGGGTCGGGACTAACAATGGTTTGTTACGATTAAATCCAAATACAGGAGCAGTGTTAGACGCAGAAGTTGCTGGACTTCCTTCTAGTCGGGTTCTTGCCCTTGCACCTGACATCGCCAATAAATTATGGATTGGCACTAGTGAAGGTCTAGCTTGGTTAATGCCCAAAACGGACAGTGCAAAACCTCATATTGCTTTCAGTCGCGCTGTTAAGTAGGGATTAGGGGACAGGTTACAGGGTACAGGGGACTGAATTCTTTTAGCCGATCACCTATACCTATCACTTATCCCCTATCACCTATCACCTATCCCCTAATTAAAAATGGCAATCACTACCCAGCAATTAATTCAATGGAAACAACAGGGACGTTCAATTGTGGCGTTGACCGCCTGGGATTATGCGATCGCTCAACTCCTCGATGCAGCTGGTGTAGACTTAATCCTCGTGGGTGACTCTATGGCAGTAGTTCTAGGGTATGAAACGACACTGCCAATAACTTTGGATGAAATTATATATCATGCCAAATCAGTGCGCCGTGGGGTGAAACGAGCATTGGTAGTTGTAGATTTACCATTTTTGACGTATCAAGAAAGTCTCCAACAAGCGATGCACTCAGCTGGGCGAGTGCTAAAGGAAACGGGCGCTCAAGCGGTAAAATTGGAAGGTGGCTATCCAGCGATCGCAGAAACAGTGGCTCGTTTAGTACAAGCTGGAATTCCGGTAATGGGTCATGTGGGTTTGACACCACAATCAGTACATCAACTGGGTTTGCGACAACAAGGCAAGACGCAAGAAGCCAGTGAGAGAATTTTACGAGAAGCGATCGCTCTCGAACAGGCAGGTGTATTTTCTCTAGTTTTAGAGCATATACCCGCAGATTTAGCAATGCAGATTTCACAAAAATTGAGTATTCCCACAATTGGTATCGGTGCGGGAATTCACTGTGATGGACAAGTTTTAGTTACCTCTGATGTCCTCGGACTTGCAGAGAAACATCCACCGTTCGCCAAAGTTTACACAAATTTGCGCGAGACGATTACCAAAGCTGTGCAAGATTATGCCGTGGAAGTGCGAGAGCGCAAGTTTCCTTGACTTCATCATTAACTATGGCTGAAACTGAAGCAACAAATTTGTTAAGAGTTCTACTTCAAAAAGATTCAGAGCAAGTACAAGCTTGGTTGAGAATGGTTTGGGCAGAGCAACAGCAAGTACCAGAAAAATTTAATTGGCTTGGTTTAGCTGAAGTCTCTACTTTCAGAGCGCAAGAACTAGCCAATGAAGAATCTAATGAATCTCATTCAGAAAGCCTTGCTTGGGCAGAGATAGCAACTTCAGTTTACGAATTTTTAGCTGAAAATAATCCTAGCTTTTCTGAACGATATCTAGATTCTTTAATGACATTACGAGCTTACATGATCCTAAAATTTGGTGCTATTCCAGAAAATCCAGTTCTCGATATATATCTGATTATTAATTGGTTTTTCGATAATTTACATATTTCCTACCAAGAAGCATTAATTAAAGCAGCAGATTGGAGAGAAGCTTTAGCAGCCAAGAATCCAGAAGAAACTCAAAAAAAGTTTGATAGCGAACTTGAAGATTTCAGAAAATTAAGGTTTATTAAGAGTCGCTTAAGAATCATTAAATATTTATCTAAGAGTAAATATTTTCTTCCAAACGAGGAACTGAATACTTGGATTTCACTTTGGGAAAAATTGCCCTAAGCTATGTTGATTCAGTCTTTCGGAAATCCTTTAAGCAGTACTGCAACCTAAATCAACAGTAACTACTAAAGAAATGTTAAATAAGCAGCTAATCGAGAACACAAAAAACCCCGACTTAATAGCCGAGGTATATAGGAGAAGTCCAAATGTCGATGGGATATTACAATACCGAAGTCTGTTTTTCTTAGTTAACACCCAACGTAACTAAAACTACATAGGTAGTAGATAAGGTGCAATTTTAGTTATGCAGCTTATTTTCGGGTTTTCTTAAGTTATATAAATAAATATAACAACAATATTACAAATGGTCAACTAAACTTGACAAATAAAGGCTGATAGCAATCATAAGCAATACTTATCAAAGCAGCATGAGCGGAAAATAAAACGGGTTACTGGCTAAAATAATGGGATGAAAATGAGAATCGCTCTTTTGGGGAGTAGAAAAAATAAGAGATTAGTTGCACAAATCAGGGTTGTCGGAATTAAGCCAGAGATTTGAGAAGCTAGCTACTAGATCGCGAAAGTCTTTACAATTCCTTTGTTGACTCAAAAAGTATTTCTCGATTTATGACAAATCAAGCTCCTATCCCGGTTATTGTCAACGGTGCTGCTGGCAAAATGGGCCGTGAGGTGATTAAGGCGGTGGCGCAAGCGCCTGACTTAAACCTAGTGGGTGCAATTGACCACAGTTTAGAACATCAAGATAAAGACGCTGGGGAGTTGGCGGGTTTAAGTGAACCTTTGGAAGTGCCGATTACCAATCAATTAGAACCGATGTTGGGGTATGTAGCTGGTGACAGGCAGTCTCCTCCAGGGGTGATTGTAGACTTTACCCATCCCGATTCAGTTTATGACAATATTCGCAGTGCGATCGCTTACGGTATTCGTCCTGTAGTTGGCACCACTGGGTTAAGTCCAGAACAAATTCAAGACTTGGCAGACTTTGCCGACAAAGCTAGCACTGGTTGTCTAATTATTCCTAATTTTTCCATTGGGATGGTGCTATTGCAACAAGCTGCGATCGCAGCCTCCAAATATTTTGACCATGTAGAAATTATCGAACTGCATCACAACCAAAAAGCTGATGCTCCCAGTGGTACTGCTATTCAAACGGCGCAGTTATTAGGAGAATTGGGTAAAACTTTCAACCCTGCTCTTGTAGAAGAAACTGAGAAATTACCAGGAGCTAGGGGCAGTGTAGCAGACGAAGGGATTAGAATTCATAGCGTGCGCTTGCCGGGATTGATTGCCCACCAGGAAGTTATTTTTGGCGCAGCCGGACAGATTTATACTTTACGACATGATACGAGCGATCGCGCTTGTTATATGCCAGGAGTGCTACTAGCGATTCGCAAAGTCTTAGCGCTAAAGTCGTTAGTATATGGATTAGAAAAGATACTTTAAACTTTAAACACATTATTCAGCATTCATTACTCAGCACTCATGTTAGTACCACTGACTCGCCAGAAATTTGAACAAGTTGTCCCCCTAATTGCCACTGGTTTGCAGTACAAGTACTACTGGGGGAAGTTCTCAAATTTTTTGCAACGGCTGTTAATTTCTGTAGTTGCGGTAGTTGTTATTTTGCTTGTAACAGTTGTTTTCAAGCTTGAGTTTGCTTCAATAGTATTTGTGCTAGGGATAATTAGCGCATTTTTTTGGCTGTGGTATCCAGTGTTTCAAGCAAGTATGCGGAATTTACAATGCCGCCGTTACAAATATGGCGGCTTTTTCCGTGGTCGAGTCTTAGATTGGTGGATTACAGACCAGTTGATGGGTAAAACCGAAACAGTCAACAACAAAGGCGAATTGGTAATTATAGAAAACCGAGAAAAACAGATAAACTTAGAGGTAGGTGATGACACAGGATTTAGCATTGAGTTTGTAGCACCATTACGTTCTGCTCACAAAGTTATTACTCGTGGTCAAATTGCAGAAATGGTAGTAATGTCAAATCGCCCAGATTTAAGTAGTATTGAAGAATTCAGCGATATATACTTTCCCAATAGTAACTTGTGGGTAAGCGATTATCCTTATCTGCGGCGGGATTTCTTTAACGAAGTCGGTCGGCGCTTGCGTGAAGACAAACAACAAAAGCCGCGTCGGCGGCGTCGTAGAGTAGAGGATTAATGAAGCATAGGCTTCTCTTGCAGACACGCGCAAGAAACATACCGACACTAATTAACCAGCTGCCTATTGTAGGCCTTTTAGTAGTTTGTTCTTAACTACAAGTCCCTCTTAAAAAGGAGGGAAACAATAAATCCAATTCCCTCCCCTTTGCAACTACGGTGTACACACAAGTCCTAAAAACCTAGCTTGATAAGCATTTCCTCGTTCCTCGTTCCCAGTCTCCGACTGGGAATGCATTCATTGAGTCTCTGACTCAATATTTGATTAGAGGCAGAGCCTCTAAACAGGCATTCCT
>NZ_JAWJTF010000012.1:0-11636 GCF_048836525.1 Nostoc sp. CALU 546 | reverse complement strand
AAAGAACAATGGGAAATTGATCTTTTTTCAACTTGTGTGTACACCGTAGCCCAATGCATCGGGGGGATTGAGGGGGGTAATTTGACACCTATGATAATGCCCTATTATCTATTGCTTAAACATAATATTATTTTGCTGAAAATCAACCTTTGATTGTTAAAATCCGAAAAACCACGGACACAAATAAAAACTTTTACTAAAAAAAATGCGCTTTTTGCTGAACCAGAATCCAGGTTAATTGAGAGAAAATAGCTCTGTAAAGCTTTGAAAAGTGTAAAATTATGACTAGAAGAAAACGTAGTTCCCGGATTTTAGAAAAAGCTGAGTTTAGAGTTGCCGGTCTGAAAGCTATCGATCCAAATATAAATTTTGATGATACTTACAACTTGCAAAACCTGACTCAATTAATAGACAATTTTCACAATATGCTTGATGATTATAATGCTGCTATAGCTATGATTGACTCTTCTAGAAAAAAACTGGATGAGATGGAAAAAACCTTAAGTCAGGTTTCAGATAAAATGCTGACTGGAGTTGGTTTCAAATACGGCAAAAACAGCAATGAATATGAACTTGCAGGCGGCGTTAGAGACAGCGAACGTATCCGTAAAAGCAGATTGACACGCTTGAAATCGAACACAGATAAAAAATTAAATGAAAATGCAATAACCGCCACGCCCTAGCGGGAAGTCAAAAGGATTATAAAATCTGTTTTTAACTTTTTTAGAATAGTATCTTTGACATACTCACCGAGAAAGAAGAGTCGGTAATTTTGGAGTAATAAGTAATAAGCAATAAGTAAATATCCATTTCTCATCCACTCATTACTCATTACTCATTTAAAGTCCTGTCACCAATGATAAAAAGCCGTCCTCAAAAGACATGGCTTTAGACCCAAGTTTTTGGTGAAAATTAAAGGTGTCCAGCAGATCCACGACTTCTCAAAGAAGTCGTGGATCTATTTCATCACGAATGATTCAGGCTTGCTATATAATAAGACTTTGCATTAACCCAGAACTTCTGAAATCTTAAGATTTAATGACCAGGTTTATACATGATCAATTTGCCAAAGACTATCTAGAAGAATTATTAAAAGATTACGGAGAAGTCAAGGCATCAGAAAAAGTATCAGGAGAGATTAAAGAAATAGATGTTTTATTCACTCCTGCTAAACAGCAAAGCTCTAATATACAAATACTGGGTTTGCTAGGAAGATTTGCTGAACATCCTGCAATTATAGAACCGTACCGCAATCCAGCTTCTACCGATGAAATCTGCGACTGTATTCTAAAATTATTAGAAATAAAGGCTCTCCTGCGACGAGAAGCTAAGGCAAATAAAACCAAACTTCAAGACTCAGAAATTCCCAAATTGTGGGTTTTTACACCAACCATATCTGAAACTAGATTGTCTAGCTTTGGAACTATTCAAAAACAAGGTTGGTTATCAGGAGTGCATTTTCTGCCAGATGCCTTGCGGACAGCAATTGTAGCGATACACCAACTACCGCAAACACCAGAGACATTATGGTTGAGGCTTTTAGGTAGGGGAAGTGTGCAGTCACAAGCGATTATCGAGTTGCAAGCGTTACCATTAGATCATCCATACCAGAAACAAACTCTTGAATTAGTTTACAACTTGCGCGAAAACTTGAGAGTAAACCAAGAATTAGAAGCAGATGATAGGGAGTTAATTATGCGATTAGAACCACTTTATCAAAGAAATAGAGAACAAGCCAGAGAAGAAGGAAGGCAAGAAGGAAAACAAGAAGGAAGGCAAGAAGGAAAACAAAACTTAATATTGCGTCAACTCAATCGCCGTATTGGTGAGATTGATACGTCATTAATCGAGCAAATTCAAGGCTTATCACTTGAACAATTAGAGAATTTAGGAGAAGCATTGCTAGATTTTTCTAGTTTTTCTGATTTAGAAACTTGGTTAAACCAACAATCAATCTAATTTATTATTACTACACTTGAGAAATCGAATTATTACCCCCCTTAATCCCCCCTTATAAAGGGGGGAAACAAGAAAATCCGGTTCCCTCGCTTTTATAAGGGGAGGGTTAGGGTGGGGTAAAACAATATTTGATACATCAATCATGACTTTCCAAACATCCTCTTAGTACACGGAGGTAGACTAAGTTTTGTGTAGTAACAAATTCTATTCGCTTTTTAAACTTTCAGTATAAAAAAATCTGCTAATAACTGATTACCAGTAAGGCTTTCATCATAAAAGTAAGCTAAACTTTTATAGCCAAGTATTGCCTAAAAATTTCATAATTAAAGATAGAACATCCCAATGGAGAACATCAAAATGCTAGAACAATATCGTAAACACGTTGCCGAAAGAGCAGCACTCGGTATTCCTCCTTTACCATTGGATGCGAAGCAAACATCAGAATTATGTGAATTACTGAAAAATCCGCCCAAGGGTCAAGAGGAGATATTATTACATTTATTGAGCGATCGCGTTTCTCCTGGTGTTGATCCAGCAGCTTATGTCAAAGCTGGATTTCTCACCGCCATTGCTAAGGAAGAAATCACCAGTCCGTTGATTGCGCCCATCGAAGCAGTGCAATTGCTGGGCACAATGATCGGTGGTTACAATGTGCAATCTCTAATCGATTTGCTGCAATTGCCTACTGTATCCCTCTCCGACTCATCCGAAACACCTCTCGTAATGGGCGGACAAGGAAAAGAACCCATTTCCGCCTACGCCGCCAACGCTTTAAGCAAAATCCTCTTGGTGTATGACGCTTACCACGATGTTTTAGAGTTGTCTAAAACCAATCCTTTCGCCAAACGGGTAGTTGACTCTTGGGCGGAAGCTGAATGGTTTACCCTTCGCCCAACTGTCCCAGAAGCGATTACTGTCACCGTTTTTAAAGTTCCAGGCGAAACCAATACCGACGACTTATCCCCCGCCCAAAGCGCCACAACTCGCCCAGATATTCCCTTACACGCCTTAGTGATGTTAGAGTCACGGCAACCGGGAAGTTTACAAACCATTGCCGAGTTGAAAAAGAAAGGGCATCCTGTAGCTTACGTGGGAGATGTTGTTGGTACCGGTTCCTCGCGTAAATCTGCAATTAACTCAGTATTGTGGCATACAGGAAATGATATACCTTTTGTGCCAAACAAACGCGCTGGGGGTTATGTTTTAGGTGGTGCGATCGCGCCAATCTTCTTCAACACAGCAGAAGATGCCGGTGCTTTGCCTATTCAGTGCGATGTCACCAAACTCGAAACCGGCATGGTAATTACCATTCATCCCTACAAAGGCGAAATCACCAACGAAGCAGGCGAAGTTATTTCCACCTTTGACCTTAAACCTGACACCATCCTCGATGAAGTCCGCGCAGGTGGACGCATCCCCCTACTTATCGGCCGTACCCTCACCGACAAAACTCGTCTTGCACTCGGTTTAGAACCCAGCACAGTTTTCACCCGTCCCCAGCAAGCCTTTGATACAGGCAAAGGCTACAGCCTAGCACAAAAAATGGTCGGTAAAGCTTGCGGATTACCTGGTGTGCGTCCCGGCACATCTTGCGAACCCATCATTACTACCGTTGGTTCTCAAGATACCACAGGCCCCATGACCCGCGACGAATTGAAAGAACTCGCCTGTCTTGGTTTCAGTGCAGACTTAGTTATCCAAAGCTTCTGCCACACAGCAGCTTATCCCAAACCAGTAGACATCAAAACCCATCACGAACTCCCCGACTTCTTTGCTTCTCGTGGCGGTGTCGCCCTCCGTCCCGGTGATGGTATCATCCACTCTTGGTTAAACCGGATGCTGCTACCCGACACCGTGGGAACTGGCGGCGACTCTCACACCCGCTTCCCCTTGGGTATTTCCTTCCCCGCCGGTTCTGGATTAGTGGCCTTTGCAGCCGCCTTGGGTGTCATGCCTTTAGATATGCCAGAATCAGTTTTGGTAAGATTTAAAGGAGAATTGCAACCAGGTATCACCCTGCGCGATGTCGTGAATGCTATTCCCTACGTAGCAATTCAAAAAGGTTTGCTGACAGCAGAAAAACAGAACAAGAAAAATATCTTTTCTGGGCGAATTTTGGAAATAGAAGGTTTGCCAGATTTAAAAGTTGAACAAGCCTTTGAACTCACCGATGCTAGCGCCGAACGTTCTTGTGCCGGATGCACAATTAAGCTGAGTGTAGAGACAATTTCGGAATATCTGCGTTCTAATGTCGCGTTGCTGAAAAATATGATAGCACGGGGCTATCACGATCCGCGTACCATGCTGCGCCGTGTGGCAAAGATGGAAGAATGGTTAGCAAATCCCGTGTTATTAGAAGGCGATGCCGATGCAGAGTATGCTGAAATAATTGAAATTGATTTGAACGAAATCAAAGAACCAATTGTTGCTGCTCCTAATGACCCTGATAATGTTAAGTTATTATCGGAAGTTGCTAATGATCCAGTGCAAGAAGTATTTGTCGGTTCTTGCATGACAAATATTGGTCATTATCGGGCAACCGCAAAAGTTTTGGAAGGCGCAGGTGAAGTGAAAACTCGCCTGTGGATAGCGCCACCAACCCGCATGGATGAACACCAATTAAAAGAAGAAGGTGTATACAGCGTTTTTGGCGCTGCGGGTGCGCGTACAGAAATGCCAGGATGCAGTTTGTGTATGGGTAATCAAGCGCGAGTTGCTGATGGCACAACAGTATTTTCTACCTCAACCCGCAACTTTAATAATCGTATGGGTAAAGATGCGCGAGTGTATCTTGGTTCAGCAGAATTAGCCGCAGTTTGTGCGCTGTTAGGACGGCTTCCGACAGTGCAGGAATATTTGGATATTGTGGCGAGTAGAATTGAGCCTTTTGCAGATGATTTGTATCGGTATTTGAACTTTGATCAAATTGCCGGTTTTGAGGATGAAGGGCGTGTGATTTCTCAGGAGGAGCAGGCTTTATTAGTATAGTTTAATTAGGTGGGTATAACACCCACCTAATTTTTAGCATTTCCAAGAGGAATATTATCGTTTTATTTTGGCGATTGGGAATAATTAGCCATAGAAACAAGAGTATATTTTTCAATTTTCTATCAAAACATAACTCTGCACATGGTCTTATCTTATCCTTGCCATATTTACTTGCATATATAGGAATCCGCTTTGATTTCTGACGAATATGCAATAGGCAATGGCAATAGGCAATAGGCAACAGGCAACAGGGAAGAACGCTTCTTAGTTGTACTGAGTTTTTTCAGAAATCAAAGATGAATCCTATATAATACTTATATTCTTTATTCACAACTGTTTCTTTTAACCTACGATCAAAAGTTAATATTTGATGTCTAATTTTAGTGAAGTTTTCTATTTATGTGTTTCTTAAAGAACCTAACCAATTTAATAATATTCTTGGTGGTTCAGGAATATTATCATTTTCTTGATTTTGGAGATTAACTTATTGATAATTAATTTTTATAAGTTTTGTTTCTGATTTGTTAGGAATGTGAGAGGGATGAAAATAAAATTCATCATTTTTATACACAATGGAAAAATTAAATAAATTAAAATTTGCTTTACTGTGTTTTTCATCAATTAAATTATGACGGTGAAAACTCGGACAGATAGCTAGTAACCCAAGTTGCGGGTTATCAAATATAGATTTACTGTTGAGTGCGAACAGACACTTCAAAGTGGTGGTTAGGCTACGCACAACCATCACTTCGGCTCAAATAAAAATATCAGTATACAATTATAAAAAAGTATTAAATTTAGCTCATTCGATAAATGGAGATTTTAGGGTAAATGCAAAAATAAATACGTAACATTGTGTCTCCAGTCCAATTCAAGTTAAAATCGCAGTGTAATCTCTTGACCATCCTGTTGTAGCTATTGAGCGATATTTTAAAAGTAGTTACGAAAAACAACTAAAGTAAATGTAAGGTATATTCTAAAAATTAATAAAATGACAGCGATAATTATATGGTCTGCTGCCTAAATCCTAATTGCGAGAATCCCCAAAATCCTGACGGGGCAAATTTCTGCCTTAGTTGCGGCACAGCATTGGTATCGCTACTGAGAAATCGTTACCGGATCATCTCACCATTAGGGAGAGGAGGGTTTGCACGCACATATATCGCAGAAGATATAGATAAGCTCAATGAACGATGTGTTGTCAAACAGCTGGTTCTAAGTCAATTTTATGGTATTCAGGGTAGTCAAGCACATCAAAAAGCGACTGAGTTATTTGAACAAGAGGCTAAACGTCTTAAAGAGCTAGCAGAACATGTCCAAATTCCCAATTTATATGCGTATTTTAAGGAAGATGAATATCTTTATTTAGTGCAGCAGTTTATCGAAGGGCAAAATCTTTTGCAAGAGTTAAAACAGCAGGGGGTTTTTGATGAAGCCAAAATTCGAGATTTTTTAAATGATTTATTATCTGTGCTAGTAGACATACATCAACAGCAGGTAATTCACCGAGATATTAAACCAGAAAATATTATTCGCCGTCAAAATGATGGGAAATTAGTACTAATTGATTTTGGGGTGGCGAAGCAAAAGACGGAACCTACAAACACTGCCATTGGGACAATTATTGGTTCATTAGGTTATGCACCAATTGAGCAAATGCAAGTGGGTAAAGTTTTTCCATCTAGTGATATCTACAGTTTAGGAATAACTTGCTTTCATCTGCTGACTAATATTTCTCCTTCAACTTTGTGGATGAAACAAGGATATAGTTGGACTTCTAGTTGGCGACAGCATTTAACACAACCCATAAGTCAGGAATTAGAGATGATTCTTGATAAGTTCCTACGAGAAAATCATGAACAACGTTATCAATCTGCACAGGCTGTATTACAAGAGTTGAATAATCTGCCACCGCTAAGTTATACATTAGCTCCCACAGTTATTCCCCCTACTCTACCATCAAGTTCACAATCACAAAAACAACACAAATTAACTCGATATCTACCCCAATTTTCTAATAGTAAATTATTGTCTGGAGCAATCATTGCTGGATCAGGTAGTTCGTTCTTAGCGATCGCACTTATCAGTTTTCTCGGAACTACTTGGATTAGCTCTGGATTGTGGTTGATAATTTTAGCAGGGTTAGTCTTGATTCAATCTCGCCCGCTTCTAGAAAAAACTTATTTAATTATTATTGCTATAATAGCAAATCTACTCATTGTATTTACTTTCAGAAATCTACTAACCAATAATCTTCTAAAATCTGGTATAAATGGTCTGCTGCTTGTAGGGTTACTCGTTATTCTTGCAGGTTTATTGACACTGATTATCGTGAGTGTGTCTGAAATAATAAATAAACTTCTTTCTAAATATTTTTAAATTACTAGTACAACACGGCAGAAATAAACCAATCATTCCAAATCAACGAAACCCTTATGCTGTATTCATTTTAATTTTTAATTTTTAATTCCGCCTTGCGGTACTAGGTATGGCTAAATTTTCATAAATCTCTTGATTTCAGATAATTTTTGTAGAATTTGGGGAATTATTCATGACAAATAAAAAAGATAACTTGAGGCTGCTTATATCTCTAGGTCTGGCAGGAGTAATGGTAGCAGCTATTTTGTGGTTAATTAGCAAAGTTTCTTCGACCATTATAACACCATCAAACCCCATATCAGCTTCATCTTCATTGACAAATAAGCCTTCACTAATGAATTTGGGTACAAAGATTTTGGTGAAAGTGCAAACCTATCCTGAGAAAACAGATGGAGTTAAAGCTTTTGCTGAAAAAGATTTTACAACTGCTGTGAAAAAGTTCACCGCTTCTCTAAAAAATAATCCCAATGATCCAGAAACTTTAATTTATTTAAACAATGCCAAAATTGCACAAGATAATTCGAGCGCTCTGAAAGTTGCTGTCATCGCTCCAATTAACTTTGATCCGAGTTTATCAGAAGAAATTTTGCGTGGTGTAGCTCAAGCTCAAAATGAAGTTAATAACCAAGGAGGAATTAATGGTAAGAAGCTGCAAATTGTAATTGCAAGTGCTGAGAATAGAGAAGATTCTACACGGTTAGATAATGAATTAGTTCAAGACAAGAGTATTGTGGCAGCAGTAGGTGTTAGACGTAACGCCGCAATTTATAGTGAGAATCGCTTGGTGTTAGTTTTACCTGTCGAGCGACCAAATCAAGCCGAAAATCAAGAAAATTTAGAAAGCAATTCAATAAATAATCAACCTAATAGTTCCACAAATAATTACTTGTTTCATGTAAATCCGCTATATGATAATTTAGTAGATACTCATTCTCGCTACATTGCTCGACAAGCAAGAAATGTTGCTATTTGTGGTGATTCTCGTAGTTCAAGAAGTAATTCAAGCTCCTCATCAAGTCAGATACTTGTAGAACAGTACACTCAAGCAATCAAAAAATATGGCAGCAACGTTATTAGTACGCCTTGCAATTTGGCAGATAAGAATTTTGACCCTAGGGCTTTTGTAGATCAAGCCATAGAAACAGAAAATGCAAGTGGCTTTTTACTAATGCCCTCAATCAGAAATATATATTTTGCCACCAAAGTAGCACAAGAAGTTAGAGGCAGAAAACCACTGTTTGCTTCTGAAAGTATGTATAGTGCAACAACTTTACAAAATGGCAAGGATTTGGAAGGCATGGTATTACCTGTGTATTGGCATCGTGATGCTAATAAAGATAACCCCTTTGCAGAAAATGCCTTTCAGCTTTGGAATGCACAGGTAAATCAGAGAACAGCAGGAGCTTATGATGCAGTCCAAGCAATTATTACTGGCTTGAAACAAGATAACACCCGCGAAGGATTACAAAAGGTACTGTCTAATCCTAATTTCTCAACTTCAGGAGCAACAGGAATGATTCAGTTTTCGCCCTCTGGTGAGCGTCAAGGAGAAGCAATCTTAGTCAAAATCGAGCGTTGCGAGTCTTGCTCTACTGGAACTGGTTACGATTTTGCCCTCTTGAATAAGAAGTAGTTTTTTTGACGTTACTTGTCATTCTAAAGATATAGATTACTGCCAAATTTGTAATCTATATCTTTAGAATGTCATACTAAAATACTTGATTAGAATTGCAACGATCGCTTCAATTTTTATTTCTATTCTGGAACCCTAAAATTGTCTTTTTCTACCCAGAGTTGTGAACGCGATCACTCAAAAGAAAGATGGAATATCCCTAACCTCTATGTCAAGGTTATATCAGTAAGAATTACGAATACTTGCCGAGGAGAACACGGATGGTAGCTACATTAGATGATACGAAACGCAATGCTATTGCTCTAAAATTAGCAAGTCTTAAAGCACTCCAACAATTGGTGATCGAAAATGAGCGATCGCTTTTGACACAAGGACTTGATGCCGAAATTGCCGATCGCATCCGTAATTTCCTGAATGATGACGAAAAAAATCTTGGGGTTCTGGAAACTGTAATCGGTCAGTATGGCATTCAGGCTGAACCCAAAAAAACTGTTACAGAATTCATTGCAAAAGCTCGTGAATTGTTCAAAGGTTCTGAGTTGAGCCTGTATGAAAAAGTATCTCAGCATGAATTGCTGAAACATCAACTAGTAATGAGTGGCTTAATAGTTCACAAAGCTGCTCAAAAAGCTGGTGCTGACGTTTTGCTAGCGATCGCACCTTTGAACACCATTAACTTTGAAAACCGCGCTCACCAAGAGCAACTCAAAGGTATTCTAGAAATTCTGGGCGTCCGCGAACTCACAGGACAAGATGCAGATCAAGGAATTTGGGCACGTGTTCAAGACGCTATGGCCGCAGTCAGTGGTGTTGTAGGTAGTGCTGTTACTCAAGCCAGTGACAAAAAGGATATGAATATCCAGGATGTCCTTCGCCTGGATCACAACAAGGTAAATACCCTGTTCACCGAACTACTGCAAAGCAACAATCCACAAAAGATCCAAGAGTACTTCGGTCAAATTTACAAGGATCTAAGTGCCCACGCCGAAGCTGAAGAAGAGACAGTCTATCCAAGAGTACGTCCTTTCTACGGTCAAGATAACACCCAAGAATTGTTTGATGAACAAGCTCATGCCAAGCAAGCATTAGAAGAAATCAAGGCTCTCAGCCCATCTTCACCCCAATTCAAAGATAAAGTCAAACAGCTGATGGATGCTATTGGCGATCATATTCGTCAAGAAGAAACCACAATGTTTGCTGCTATTCGCAACAACTTAAGCACTGAGCAAAGTGAACAACTTGCGACTGAATTCAAAGCTGCTAAGACTCGAATTCAACAAAAACTAGGTGTTGTTACTGAATCAAATGTATAGGATGCTTTCGGGCTTTCTATAACTGCTAACAAAGATTAGTTAAATCAAAACTCCCAGCAGATCAACGCTGGGAGTTTTTGTTTACAAATTTTGCTGATGGTATTTATAAGCAGCGTATGCCATAGTTACAACCCCGGTGATAATAGCAGATTCATCAACTTCAAATTGGGGATGGTGTAATGGGTGGTTGATGATTCTTTCTTGGTAGCCTACACCCAAGCGAAACATAGAACCGGGGGCGTGTTCCAAATACATAGAAAAATCTTCAGCACCAAGGGAAGGTTCGGGTAAGACTTGAACGCGATCGCTACTCCAAGCTTCTTCTGCGGCTGATTGTAACAATTGCGTCAGGGTATAATCATTTTGAACACTGGGTACACCCTGGCGATAATTGACTTGATAGTTTGCTCCGTAGGTATGGCAAACATTAGATACAATATTTTCAATCCATTTCGGGAGATGGGCACGAGTTTCAGGATGGAGCGATCGCACGGTTCCCAATAACTGCACTTTATCCGCAATTATATTCGGCGCTCTGCCACCATTAATCTTCCCAATACTCAATACTACAGGACGTAAAGGATTCTGCGTCCGGCTGATAGCTTGTTGCAGTGCAGTAATGACTTGGCAAGAAATCCAAATCGCATCAATGGCCTCATGGGGACGCGCCCCATGTCCAGATTCTCCCATAATCAGAATTTCTAAATCATCAGCGGCGGCTGTCAATGCCCCGTAACGCACGCCAATAGATCCTGCGGGTATAGAAGGGAAAACATGAACCCCTAATACAGCCGAAACATTTTCCATCGCTCCATCTTTCACCATCCAGCTTGCCCCTTGGGCAATTTCCTCTGCTGGCTGAAATAAAAACCGCACTTTCCCACCCAACTCCTCTGCTAGCTGGGACAGCACCATTGCCGTTCCTAACCCCACTGTGGCGTGGACATCGTGACCGCACGCGTGCATAATCCCATCTGCACGAGAGGCATATTCCAAATTAGTGCCTTCTTGAATTGGTAAGGCATCCATATCGGTGCGAATTGCTAACAAACGGTCATTTTGCTTAGTGCCTTGGAGTTCTCCAATAACACCCGTTTTGCCAACTCCTTCTTCTACGTGCAGACCGCTAGAAGACAAAACACCAGCTACGAAGGCTGCTGTTTGGTACTCCTGACCGCTGAGTTCTGGGTGAGAGTGAATGTGGCGGCGAATTTCAATTAACCGGGGTGCTAGTTTTGCTGCTAAGTCTTTAATAGAGGTAAGCATTGATTCAATTAATCTATACGCTTTTTTCCCATGATAAAGAACTGTTAACAAACAAAATGCTTTTGCTATACAAGGATGAAGCAGAGGGGCAGAGGGGC